>JAJDES010000324.1 GCA_029259675.1 Planctomycetota bacterium | reverse complement strand
CCGGAAGCAAGCCCTTGCCGTCGTTGCGCAGGATCAGAATTTTCTGCTCGGAATTCCCAAGGCCCTTATCCTCTTTGGAAGCCACGACTAAGAGGTCGCTATCTCCGTCCCCGTCCAAATCTTTGAATCGAAGTTTCTGATTGCCCGACTTGGAAAGGTACGCCGGGTACTCGCTCAAACTTGAAAGGTTCTTTTGCCACAGGGATTCCGCATTGAGCACATGCAGCCCTTCTTCGTCACGCAGCGCTAGGTCCTGCTTGCCATCGGCATTCAAGTGCACCAAAGCCGGCGACTGGCTGTGTCGCCCGTAGGAAATCAGATCTCCAGACTGTCCTTCGTCCTCTTCGATCAGGAACTCTGACTGCCCGCCGGAGTTGAAAGCAACCATGATTCCGGTGCTCGTAAATTCCACACTTCCATTGGAATCGTCGTCCTCAATGCGCGCGGCATTTCTGGCCGAATCCGTCGCAATCGTGGCGCCGTCGCCAACCGAATGCGAGCGCGAATCTAGCAAGCGCACATACACAGAGCCGGGATCAGCATTGGGCTCCGGTCCCCAAATGCTAAAGCCGTCTCCTTCGGGCAGCAGCAATCGATCGCCGTCATCGAATTCAAGTACGTACTCCCAACGGGGCAACGAATCGGGATTCGGCACTTCGTAGAGCAAATCGGCGCGCAGCAATCGCTTCACATTGTTGCGATAGCCCGGACGAGTGAGCGAGTAGGACCAAACACCCGTGCCGGTTAAAAACACCAGTTCTTTCCCGGGTTCACGTCGAACGTCAGCAAAACCGTAGGAGGTCACATCGGCCTTGATTTCGACGATTTGATCGGGTGCGGCGCGCAGGCCGCCGCTTTCGTCAAAACTGTGAAAGTGGAGCTCTCTGGAAGGGCGAGTGGCAGGAAGTATCGCCAAGCACAAGTCCTTGCGGCCATCGTTGTCCCAATCCAAGAAGACTGCATCCAGCAGCTTGCCGTCGATGGGAATCGAGGCATCTTCATGGATCACGTCTGCGACGTTACCCACCATCATCGAGATTAGAAGCGATGCAATCATTCGCTTAACTCCCCGATGCCTGTTGAGTATTCAAAGAAACGCAGGAAGCGCCAAGTTCGTTCCTGTCCGCTGCGCTCGTAACGAAACAACGAAATGATCCAAAGATCCAACAGTGCGAACCCCGCTTCGCTCCCATCGATGTCCGCACTGTAGTTAAACAGGATCGGAATGCTGAAATCAGTCACGCGCGTATCCGGCTCCAGTAGTTTTAGTTTGCAGCGACTTGGATCTTGACCGGGGGATTGAATGTCCAACTTGACAACCTGTCCCGGGTCACAGGCTTCAAAGCGCTTGACCAAGTCACGTCCGGAGTGAACCCGATTTCCGTCGACGGCGCGCACAATCGTGCCCAGCTCCAACCCCTTCTTACCGACCGGCCCCCTTGGGTCCATGCTGGCGAGCATCGCCCCTTCGGGATGCGTACTCCAACCCGCGCGTGAGCGCGACGGGTCCATGCGGTAACGCACGGTCACCGGCACTTTCTGCTCGCCGCTTTCAGCGCCAATCGTAACGGGAACGCTGAACACAGAGTCTCCGCGCTGTATCTCCAACGTGACTTGGGAGCTTGCTTCAGCACGTTGCAACAATGACTCCAGCGTGTCCGGGTCATTTACATCTGAAGCACCAAACTTCAAGACAACATCGCCGATACGAACGCCCGCTGCTGCCGCCGGAGAATTCTCTACGACGCGGAATACGCGCACCCCGGGCAAGAAGAACAATTCATCCAAGGACCCGCTGTCATTTTCACGCGTGTGCAGGCCGAGAAAAGCGCCGCTCGAAGTAGGCGTGGCCCACTCCAGGGTTTCGGGCAGGGGTTCGGGTAGCGGCCCAACGGGAGCCGACGTGCATGCACTGAGCAATAGCGAGGTGGTGGCGAGCCACTGAAGACAATTCATAATGCTTTCCGATTCATGAACAGGCAGGCCAGGATGACAAACAGGAAAGCCTCTGCGCCGGTCACGATGTAATTCATTCGCAGCAGGCCGACTTCCAGTATGGCGTCCGAATGGCCGCGGGCGATCCCACCCATTTCCGACATCGCAGAGGTGTCGACGATCGAGGGCGCAAAGGAAGCAAACACCCAATAGTGGCTCGCGCCCAAGACTTCCTTGAAAAGGTCGAATCCCAAAAAAATGGCGAGCGCAGTGCAAAGCGCTCCGGCAGCAGTCTTGGCAACACTCGAGATCAATATCCCGAAGGACCAAATCGACAGCAGCGCGGGAAGGCTGGCCCATGCCGCTAAGGACAGTTGCTCCAGCAAGTATTCTTCGCTTGCAAGCTCGTAGCCATCTTCGAGCACAGGTCCGTATTCGTAATAGAACCCCGCTACAAGCCACGCCCCGGCGAAACACGATGCAAATGCACCGAGTACCAAGGGCACACCGGTCAGGATGCGCCCCAGGACCAGCGCGGATCGCGAGCAACTGCGCGTTGAAGCTAAGCGCAAGAGTCCCGATTCCCGATCGGCCGCAAGTGAACGGGCCGCAATCATCAACAGCAGCAACGTCGCCAAGGTCAGGCCTGCGCTCAGTCCGTCAACCAAGGGCGCATAGGCCCCGATGGTCTCGAAGTCACCTGGCGCGTCTGCGCCGGACATCAACCGTTCCTGAATGGTGCGGGCCCGACTGGCGCGCTCGGACAAGTAGCCCGCAAAAACGCGTCCACCCGCAAGGGCGCTCAACAACAACGCGCAAGCCCACGTAGTTTTCCGAAACAACAGGCGTTCCCACTCTGCTCGAAAAACTCTCCAGCTCCCCATTAGGATCGAGCTCCTTCATTTTTGAGCAAGGATTCGAACACGCTTTGCAGGCTTTCCACCTTGGGAGCGAACTCAGACACGGCACAGCCCGCTTGCACGAGCGCTTGAACGAGATCACTTGGATTCAATGCGCCCAAATCGAATTCCCATTGACCGTCCGTCCCATGCAGGCTGACCCCCAAGCCCGGAACGGCTTCCAAGGTCTGGCTCACCAAGGCTTGCGGCTCAGCGCGCAGTCTGTATGGCTTCTTGCTGAGGCCAAGCAATTGCGACAGCGGCTCGGAGCGCAGAACCTTTCCGCCTTGGACGACGCCGGCGTGAGTCACAATGCGTTCCATCTCATGCAGCCGATGGCTCGACAGCAGCAGTGTCAGGCCCTGCGCATGCAAGTCCTTGAAAAGCTCCAACATTTCCAAAACGCCCAATGTGTCCAAACCGGACAAGGGCTCGTCAAACACCAGCAACTCCGGTTTTCCCAAGAGCGCCCTGGCGATCGAAAGCCGTCGGCTTTGGCCCAGGGACAAGCGGTCCGCCCGCTGCCTCCTATGCTCCTCCAATCCGACCATTCGAAGACAATCCGTCGCGCTCCGCCCTCCTTTGTGACCAAGAAGAGAACGCGCGTAGTTCAAATTGCGAAGTACGCTGAGCCTCGGCACCAAGGTAGCCCGATCGAATACGGCCGCGACCCTGCCCTTCGTGCGTGCAATGCGAGCGCCCGCTTCGCCCAAGATGCGAACAGTGCCGGAATCGGGTCGCAACAATCCCAATGCGCAAGCAAGCGTGGTCGTTTTGCCCGAACCATTCGGCCCCAACAATCCGTAGATCTGCCCGTGTTCGACAACCAGCGAAACATCGCGCACCGCGTGCACTCTGCCGAAGCGCTTGGAAAGGGAGTTTATCTCTAGGGCATGCATATTTGTGTGACGCCCATGCTAGTCAAGCGGCGCTCGGGGCGAAGCATCCTTCGCTCTATCAGCGGCAACTATTTTGATTCGAGAATAGCGAACCGAACAGAACTCTCCGGGTCCGCCGGTGGCAAGGCGCCCATCCCATACAAGTAACTGCCCCACTCCAAAGGGAATCTGCGTAGGGCCTGCCACGGAAAATGCCGGTAGGGCAGCCCACCCAATTCATCTAATGCGCAACGCGTTTGGCGAGGGCCGCTGCAAGCTGCGAACCCGCCTCGGGTCCATGCCGAAAAAAGAGCGACGGCTCGATTGCCTCCAGCTCATTGAGCAGGAGCCGCCCCTGCCCATCGCGCAAAAAATCTACCCGCGCGTACAGCAGCGGTTCTGCCCCAAGGTTTACCCCGGAGGCCGCGCTCACCTGCGCCAGGATGTGGCGCGCGAGTTCCATTTCCTCAGGCCGAAACTTGTACGGCATGTCTTGGGCACCGAAATCATCCTGGACTCGGTAGTCGCCGTTTACGGGAACTTTGCGCACTCCGTGGGAGGGTTCCCCATCGACGAAAATTAAGGAGAGCTCACCCTCGGTTTCCACACTGGAAAGATACGGCTGCAACAACATGGTTTGGGAGTTCACCAGCTGGTCGAGGTGCATTTGGGCTGCTTGCAATCCGGCAGAGTCCGAATCAAAGCGCAACGTATCTGAAGCCGAGGCACCAATCGCGGGTTTCAGGAAGCCGCGCTCCCAGCCCCGGCGCAGCATGATTTCGCCAACGTCCGATTTTTCCCCCAGGGGAATAAATTCGGTGGGAGCAATCGCGACGCCCAGTTGCTCGAAGTCGCGCAAATACGCCTTGTGCGAATTCCACCTTACGATCGCGCTGGGGTTGAATAACGAGCAGTGCGCACTCACCCGTTCCGCCCAGACAAGAAACTCCTCTAGCCGCGACTGGTAGTCCCATGTCGTGCGAATCAAGCAAACGTCAAACTGGCTCCAATCCACGCTCTCGTCATTCCAAACCGGCATGGCAACCATCCAGCCGGAAGCCTTCAATGCGGCGTTCAAGGCCTCGTCGTCACACTCCCACCCGGGAAGCTCGGCGCAGGTCGCCAATGCAATCCTGTTGTTCATGCCGCGCAGTCTAGCCGATCGAGTGGCTTCCTATTTTGACGCAGATTCTGCCAACGCAACCTGTTCGTTACTGTGTTT
>JAJDES010000323.1 GCA_029259675.1 Planctomycetota bacterium | reverse complement strand
CGCCGGCGTGCTCGGCCACGGCCTTGGAAAAGTGATTGCGCAGGGTGTTCCAATACGTCGGAACGATCGCTTTCCAGGCGGGGCGCTCAAGTACGCTGGGCGCTTCCATCATGAAGCTGATCATGGACCAGGCCTGGGCATAGCAAAGCTCGATCTGGCTGGGGTGATAGAAGACTCGTTGGTCGTAACGCAGAAACTTGCGCCAGGCAATCGGCTGTTGGCCCTCGCCGCCGGCCAGGGCTGCTCGAATGCAGGCTAGGCGCTCCTCCACGCGCTCGATGCGCTTGAGTTCACGGCCCTTGAACTCCGTGCCCGAAAAATAATCGGCCAAGCCCTCGTGGTACCAGGTGTGGGGCTCGGCTTCACCGACTGCCGTAAACACGTATTGGTGCACGGCCTCGTGATAGAGCACGCGGCGAGTGTCTTCGTTCGTCCAGGACTCGATTCCGTCGCGGTGCGCGCTGTCGAATAGGACGAGTTCGCGGGTTTCGGGGCTGAAGTAGCCGGCGGCTTGATCCGGCGCTCCGTAGGCCAAGAACTCCGCCATGTCGCGGCAAATGCGAACCGTGGAAACCTGATCAAAACCCGGCAGGGGTTCGAAGATTTCGGTGCACATGCTGCGCAGAGCCTCCAGCTCGCGCGACACCGATTGCACCAGGCCCTTGTCCAGTGTGTTGTAAACGAGGATGTAGTTGTCGGTGTCCCGGTGGTCCCAGCCCTTGACTAGAGCCGAGCGCACGGTCGAGCGGTAAAGCGGCTCGGAGAGTCCGCGTCTTTTGTAGGCCTCGACCCAGCGCGAGAGGTCCGGTGTTTCGCGCGGATAGATGCGCAGCTCGGCCACGGAATGTTCCCATTCCGAAAAGCTCTCGACCTCCTGTTGATCGATGCGAATCGCATTGCGCGTTACCAAAAGAGCCAAGGTGCGCTCGGGCGAGGGGAAGACCCACACGCGACCGACCTTGATCTCCTGCGCGCCGCGGTGCCTGAATTGCTCCGCAGCCAAAACAAGGTCGTAGTCGGTGACTTTGACGTTGTGCCTGGTTTCGAACCGATCCGTGCGTCTGAGCCGAACTTGCTCGTAATTTTGATCGACCCAGCGTTGCACCAAACGCCGCGCGGACAGCTCGTTTTGGGAGCCCGTGTGATCGAACCACAGGAATTGAGCCCGCTGCAGGTCGCGCGCGACGCCTTCGCGATCGGCGGCGGGTTTCTCGACGTACAGCAAGACGACGTCGCGTTCGCTGGGCGTGATTGGAGTTTGGCGGAAATTGTTCGGGCGCGGAAAGTGCAGGCCGACTTCCGAACGCATTTCCGGCATGTAGCCCGCTTGGCCGCCGCTCAATGTCGCTCCGAGTGCGGAGTGGGTTTGAGCGACGGAGGGGCCCAAGATGCTCAAGTTCTGCGGAGGCGAACTTGGCGCGCCGAAGGTAGCGGGACCCAAGGAGGCATCCAGTGCGCAATCCTCGCTACGGATTGTCAGAGCCGGCCCGCATGCTGTTTCGGCGTCCGCGGGCAGCGATTCCTTTTGGGTGGGAACGCCCGGCTGGGTTGCAGCTTGGGCAAGCGACGACTTCACCGCGCTCAGCTTTGGCTGAGCCAGCGCGGTGGCGGGGACCTGTGCCGCTTCCTGATTAGGGGCGTTCGGGTCGCCGGCACCAGCTCCTGTGGCGAGTAGGGCCACAAACAGAGCTGAGATTCGAACCGGGGTCATGGGAAAGCATCCTAGTGCGCTGGCTGCATGAGCTCACGCCGCAATCGGGTGGTGGGGGGTGACTAGCGCACGTGGGGCGCAGGCTGGGACCGGGCCGGGGGGGGTGCCTCCGGTGGAATGGTTCCGCGATCGCCCGCACGGGACTTGAGGGCCCTAGGGCTACAATCCCGAAGTGCAACCAACAGTCTTTACCCACCCGCCGTTCTCCGACTACGGACTGCTCGATTCGGGCGATGGACACAAATTGGAGCGTTTTGGCTCCGTTGTCCTGCGGCGCCCCGATCCCCAGGCCCTCTGGCGTCCGCGACTGGATCCGGGCGTTTGGAGCCGAGCCGACCTGAACTTTGTGCGCGAATCCGATCGCGGCGGCCGTTGGGAGGTCCACTCGCAAGCGGCGGCGGCGGCCCGCGGGCGCGAGCGCCAGTGGGAGGTGGGCTTTGAGTCCTCGCGCTTCCTCATTCGCCCCACGAGCTTTAAGCACGTGGGACTATTTCCCGAGCAGGCCACCAATTGGGTTTGGGTGCACAAATTGGCTTCTCAATTGGGCCCGAAGCCGACCCTGCTGAATCTCTTTGGTTACACGGGCGCGGCCAGCGTGTTGGCAGCCAAGGCCGGCTTCAGCGTGACCCATGTGGACGCTTCCAAGAGTGCGGTGACGTGGGTGCGCGAGAATGCGGAAGCATCCGGGCTGGCCCCCAATTCTCTGCGCCTTCTGGTGGAAGACGCTTTGACGTTCGTGCAGCGCGAGCGCCGCAGGGGCAAGCGCTACGCGGGCATCTTGCTGGACCCGCCGCACTACGGTCGCGGACCGAAGGGCGAGAAGTGGCAATTTGAGTCGGGCTTGGTGCCGTTGCTGGAGGTTTGCGCGGATTTGTTGGAGGAGCGCGCCTTCCTGATCCTTTCGACCTACGCCATCGGCTACTCGCCATTGGCGCTGTTTCATTTGTTGAGTGAGCTCGAGGGCGGCAGCGTGCAAGTGGGGGAGTTGGCCTTGCCGGAACTGGGTCTCGGTGACGAATCTGGGATCGATGAAGCTACGCAAGCCGCTGGTGAAACCACCCGTCACTTGCCCTGCGGTTTTTGCGCGCGCTGGTGGCGTGGAGTCGAAAGTTCGACTTGATGCACGAACTCGAGATCCTGTACACGGACAATCACCTCTTGGCCGTGCGCAAACCGGCTTGCGTGCCGACCGTCGGCGATGACAGCGGCGACGACTGCTTGCTCGAAATGGCGCGGCGCTGGGTGCAGGATACTTACAACAAACCGGGCAAGGCTTACTTGGGCGTTGTACACCGTTTGGATCGGCCGGTGTCGGGTGTCGTGCTCTTCGCGCGAACGAGTAAAGCGGCAAGTCGCTTGAGCGAAGCCTTCCGCACCCAGAGTGTTCAGAAAACCTACCTGGCGATTGGGCACGGATGTCCGCAAGAAGAGAGTGGCATCTTGGATATGTGGTTGCGCAAGGACCGCGACAACAATCGCGTGCATGTGGAGCGTGCGGAAACCGAAGGAGCGCGCCGCGCCATTACCGAATGGCGCTTGCTCAAGACAACACAAGCTGAGGGCGACATCCAAAGCACGATCGAGTTCCACCCCAAGACCGGACGCTCCCACCAACTGCGCCTAGCCGCGCGCGAATTGGGCTGCCCCCTAGTTGGCGACCTAAAGTACGGAGCACCAACTCCGCTCCTCGACCGCAGCATCGCCTTGCACGCCTTGAAGCTCGAAGTCACGCACCCCACGACCAAAGAGCAAGTTCAACTCCATTGTCCCGTTCCCAAGACGCAATGGTGGTCCTGCGCGCCGGGATTGGACCCGAATTGATCGACAACTCAGTCGACGGCGGCAAGATTCTACTTTGGAACGCATAGGCGGCTAAGACACGAAAGGGATTGTGGACCCATTCTTTTGCTCTCAACGATTGCGGCCACTTTTGGACATCTTGTGTAGCATGAGGCGAGCATCTGGAGATTGCCCATCCAATCTTTCAACGCCAATAAACGCTGTTTGCATTAGCTTCAAGGAAGCAGAACTACATGAAGTGGCCTTCGATTGTTATTGGGGCTGGGCTCATCTTGTTGAGTTTGATTGTTTGGTACCAGTTCACAGGTACCGGACCCTCAGTAGTTGAAGGCCCGCAGCCAGTTATCCAACGTCCGTCGGGGATGGATAGGGGCGCGATTCAGATTCCAGCTTCAGAGGAAGTTCAAGAAGTAGAAGTGGAGCTGACTCAACCGGAAGAGCTCCAAAGTGACCCTGTAGTGGAGGTCATTGAAAGGGGCACCGGATCTAGTGAAGAGGATAGCCCAGCGGAAAGCGTTCTTGCGCCTAAGGGCGAAGAGCAGCGGACTTTGAGCTACTTTGGCCGGGTAGAGCCTGAGCCTAGGAACCTAAATCTTGATTTGCACTTGGTCTCAACCAGCGGAGAAGAAATCAGGGTGACTCCGGAGGGGCTCTTCAACAAAACCTATTCTTCAAATGACCCATTGCTTGGGGGGACGTCCGCCCCTCCTTCTATTCAGGAATCATTCAGCGTATGGGCCGATAGCGATGAAATTGAACATTCTCGGTCCCTAACGCTTTGGCCAGCAGCGAGTCTCAGCGTTTCGGTTCTTGGCGCAGACACTATCGACGGCGGCGCTGAAGGTCTCCAAATCCAATGCGAATTGGATTCGGGTTGGGTGACCATGGGCTGGGGCTGGGCGAGGGTCTATCAATATCGTCGAGATAAGCGTACTGACCGACAATCGGCACAGCACTTCGAAGTACGCAACTTGCCACCCAATGCCCGAATTTGGATTATCGCGAAGAATAGGGGGGATTCCGGTCAGTGGCGGTCATCCGCAGTTCTTGGAGAGACCTCGGTTACGCTTGAACCAGGGGAGCACCGGGAGATCGTTTTTGATTTGACTCGGGGAACCCGTGTTCTTGGTTCCTTTGTTGACGAGCATGGTCGTCCAGTGCCAGGTCACGAAGTGTGGATTTCGCCGGTAGAATTCGAATTCAGGGCGAAATTTAGTGAATACGATACGCCAACCTTTTCGACATTTACCGATGACAATGGCCGGTTTGAATTCGAAGCCGTTGAATCCGGCGAGTGGTTGGTGGGGCCCTCTCCCCGACGCGCGCCGTGGCATTCTCCGGACGAAGAGCTATTTGCACCTATCGGTAAGCCAATAAAACTTGAGCCCGATACCCGTGTCGCTGAGGTCGAGATCGTGGGCTACAGGGAACTGTACATCCGTGGGCGTCTAATTGACCCGGCAGGTGCCCCGATACCTAAGCGTGTAAGCATTAACGCGATCGGCCAAGAATTGGGAGTAAAGCTGTGGTGCGAAAGCGACAACAATGGACACTTTTTACTCGGGCCTCTGATTCCAGGGGTATATGCGCTGCATTTGAGGTCAATTGGAGCTTGGAGACCTCCCGACGAAATCTTAGCCAAAGCCGGAGACTCGAATGTTGATATTCAATTCCTTCGAGCAGGCTCCATAACGGGATCGGTTGTATATGGAACAACCGGAGAGAAAGCACGAGCCGACGTGCATCTAACTAAAGAGGGCGCATTTGAAGAGGGAATACACCTATATGACGTGTATTTTCAAACAGAAGGATACTTCGAATTCAAGGGGCTTGCGAGCGGAACTTACTACGTCAGCGCAGCGTCGCGGGACGGTCGCGTCGGAATGAGCGTTGTCGAATTGAA
Organism: Planctomycetota bacterium; assembly: GCA_029259675.1. Lineage (GTDB taxonomy): Bacteria > Planctomycetota > UBA1135 > UBA1135 > JAJDES01. The sequence goes on along the minus strand of JAJDES010000323.1, from coordinate 6,580 downwards.
TGAACTTGCTGAGGTACGTGACGTTGTGGTTCAGCTAGAACAAAGCGCAGCAATCAAGGTGTTCAATGAAATAGAGCACGAGGCTACGTCAGTTCGCGTATGGCTCGGCGATGCGCACGCAGGTAATGGAGTTATGTCGGCCAATGATGGCGACTCTATCACTGTGCTGCCGGGCAAGCTCCACGTTCAAATCAGCCTATCCGGCATAAAGTACACAGAAACCGTCGTAGTCAAACCCGGTGAAACCAAGGCAGTCGTGTTTTCCAAGAAGTGACTTGTTGGATTTACATAAGCGTTCCGAGTCCTAGTCGCTTTTCTTTTGGTAGCCTTCTTCCTTGTGGCCATTTCCCCATGGCGCACGCCTCGCTTCTGTACGCCCCTCCCCACGATTACTCCTACCACCTCACACTCGTTGATTGAGGTCGTGGGCGGTTTTATTTAACTGCGGCCCGTGGCACCGTGCACCGACTAACCGTTTCGGTGAGTTCATGGCAGGGGCCCGCTTGGTTCTGAATCCTACTGCGGGTTGCGCTTAGGTGAAGTGAGATAGCAGTGTCTTTTTGGTGTCTAAATTTGCGAGGGGGGGAGCCCCTGCTAAGCAAGCTGACGCGTGTTGAAGCGTAAAATGTCTGTAGGCAAGTGGCTTGCGTGGCACTGTAGATGGCTGCTGTGTATTGAACCGGTTACGCGTGCGATCTTGGCTTGCTTTGGAGACGCGGTTGCGGTCTAAACGAAGCTTCGGACGCGCAGTCACGCTCGTGGACTGTTGCGGCGTTTGCCAACGAGGGTTGCTATCCCCGCACGGGATGCGGCCCGAGAATGGTGCTTCGGACCTGGGCCATCCGCAGCTTTGGATGCCCATCAGTGAGTGTGCTCGCGCGTGATTTTCCCACGCCTTCACAAACACAGATGGATTGCTTCATGAGCATCTCAAAAATTGTCACCAACGTGGCGCTCGCAGGTCTTGCGGTCGCCGGTGCATCCTGGCTGGCCCCAACAGACGCAATTGTCTCCATTCCGCTGCTCCAAAAAGGAGTGGCCGCGGGAAATTGGACTGCGCCCAAGACGCCCCTGTCCGCCGGCGGCATGACGGGCTTTTTCGAAAACGCAACGGGCCAACCGCAGTACTTCTTCAAGGCAAGTCTGCAGAGCATTACGCCTTTACTCTTGGGCGGCACCGCCGGCGGCCCAAGCTTCGGAGCGGCCGGTCTCTCGGCTCCTATCGCTCCGGCCGACGTTGGTTCGATAAGTGGTGAAGTCTTCAACTTCCCGTTGTTCCTGGGCCAAGGCCCGGTGTACGACTACTTCGGCAGTTACTCGAACAAGCAGAACGGTGCCGGTTCCTTCTCGGGAACCATCACTTCCATCCCGCTGACGCCGACGCAATTGGTTGTGGTCTTGGGTAAGTTGCAAGGACGCTTCTCCGCCACTAAGGGCAAGTGGCGCGGCAATTGGAGTGTTACTGTCGGAATCACCAACTGAACCGACGCTTTGTTTTTGGCTGAAGCCGTGCCGCTTGCTCTTGTACACCCTGTGTGAACTTGGTCAAGCGGCACGCAAATTAGTAGCGGACTTGAGTCCTGCAAGCCCGTCATGGCTTTCTTGGAATGCGGCGAGCCGTGCTTGCTGTACAAAGTCAGTCACCTGCTTGGGAGATTTTCTTCCCAATCGGCAGGGGCAAGCTCCAAAACGATTGCGCGGCTCATCGCGCGACGACTTCGAGCAGTTCCTAAGTGAGGGGGGGCTCTCGGCCATTCGAATGAATGCCGGTGGTATGAGGGCTCTCGTTACCGGCGCCGCGCTCAAGCTCCTTTCCCAGGGTCGATGGCCCGCATTCGCGGAGCCTTTCGCTCACCCGCGCTTAGCCATGACCCAACCGATTCTCGGACCGGGTGCCGGTCGATCCAAGCCGGCCGGTACCGATTTGGGAAAGGGCCTCACTTCCCTTCAATAGGGCTGCTACTCTCTCAAGCGTGCAGCTGACGCCTGAAGCAGAAGACCGAGGAATGGAGTCGGGAGGAGTGCGCGGGCGCGAGCTTTGCATCGCCTTGCTCGTCGCCGCCCTCGCGTGCTTGCTTCCATTTTGGCACCAAAGTGGTTTGCGCTGTTCGGCCGATGGCTCGAGCTATGCTCTCAGCTTGGCTCTGGCCCGGGACGGAAGCTCGAGTATCGAGCAGACGAAGTTTTTTACGGCCGGCGTCGATTTGGCGGAAGTCGACGGCAAGCCCTTCAGCGATCGTCCCCCCGCGCTGGGGTTTGTGGGCGTGCCCTTCCTTTGGATCGGTCAGCAACTAGCCGATTGGAGTGATGCGGAGCTGCTCACCGAGCAATTCGATGCCGGCACCATCGAGCCCTTCAAGGGCCGCCTGCCCTTTTCCGATGCCGGCATACGGTCCGTACTCTTCGTGCCCTTATTGGCTCACTTCCTGACGGTACTCGCGCTGTACTTCATTGCGCGGCGCATGGGCTGTTCGAGCGTGGCCGCGGCGACGACGGCATTGGCCTACGGCATCGGGACCTTTTCCATCAAGTATGCGGCCACGTACTTCACGCACGGCCTGGCGGCGGCCTGTTTGACCCTCTTGAGCTGGTCCCTATTCGAACTTCGAAAGTGCGAGCGACCGCTGGCTGCGCGAATTGTATTCGCGGGATTCTTGCTGGGCTGCATGCCCGCCGTTGAATACGCAACCTTGGTTTTGGTGCCGATCATCCTGGCGGCCTACTTCCTCGGCGGCGGCGGTTGGCATTTCAAGAGCCTTCGCTTTTGGGGGCTGGGCGCCTTGGGTTGCCTGTTGCCGGTGCTTTCGCTGGCTACGTACAACTATCGAAACTTTGGTTCCCCGTTCAACGTCTCCTACTCCTTCAACCGCGCATTCGCGTGGGCGCGTTTGCCGGGCGAGACCTTTGTCACGCCAAGTCTGGAGGGTCTGGAGGGCTTGCTGCTCAACCGATTGACGGAAGGGCTCCTGTCCTCATCACCCTTCATGTTCCTGGCGCTGTTCGGCCTGATCCTGATGCGCCGTCGAGCGCGGCCCGAAGCCCTGTTCATTACCTTCGTGAGCGGGGCGTTCTTAATCTTGATCAGCAAGCACCGCACCTGGTGGGGTGGCGGAACCACGGATCCTCGCTACATTCTGGCCGTGTTGCCGTTGATGTGCCTGCCCCTCGGTATGGCTGTCGATTGGATTCGGAAATGCCCGGCGCTACTTTTTCGTCGCGTGTTGGTTGTCAGCCTGGCTGTGTTGCTGACTTTTTCTTTCTTTTCCAACTACTTCGAATTGCGGGCTTTCCTGTTTCAAAGGTGGTTGCCCACGTACACCCTGCGCGCGGGCTTTTTGTATTGGGTGTCCTCGATCGGAAGTGAGGGGCTGTTGCGACTGCCTCTGTACGGCCTTTTGACCGCCGTGGCGCTCGTGCCGATTTTGCTCTTGCTGCGCGGCTTGCAGATCCAAATCTCGGGCTTCCGCTTCTATCGCACGGCCTTGGCGTTTGCGGTTTTGCTCGCACCGATATCACTGGCGGCGCTTCACTTTTGGCCGCAGTTTGTGCCCGCGGCCAAAACGGGCAAGGACGGGCTGCAATACCGGCCGGTGCTCGAGATTTCCTTGGACAGCAGCGCGGAGACGGATGCCGAGCCCACAAAATGAGATGCGCGGCCTTGGTCGAATTCCGTTTCTTACCTACTGCTCTTGCAGCTCTTTCTCGGTCTCTTCCGAATCGGAGTCCGGCTTCTCATCGAAGTAGCCAAGATTGGTGAGTGAGCTTTCCATTTCCTCATCCACGTCGATGCGTACGCGTTCTCCTTTCCAGCTCGAGGCGCCGGCTTCGAACTGCAGCCAGCGCTCGCGCAGCTCGGCGGCGAATTCCGGCTGACTCTCGGCGAGATTATTCAGCTCCTTGGGATCCTGTTCCAGGTCATAGAGTTCGAGGAATTCGCGGCGCTTGCTTTGGGTCAGGATCAATTTGTGCTTGCCCAGAATCACGGCGCGCTTCTTCTCGCCCCCAAGCTCTTCGAGTCGACTGCGCATGGAGAAGATCACGCGACCCTCGGGTTGCTCCGATTCGAGATAGTAGGGCAGCAGGCTGCGGCCTTGGTCTTGCCTTGACGGTGAGATGGCCAGCATTTCACGCAGACTGGGCAGGATGTCGAGGGTGCTCACGTTTTGTTGGACACGCTTGCGCTTGGGTTCAATGCCGGGTTGAACGATGAACAAGGGCACGTGAATCAGCTCGCTGTAGAGCTTGAAGTTATGCTGCAAATCTCCGCGTTGCATCAATTCTTCGCCGTGGTCCGCGGTCACGACCAGAATCGTGTGCTCATCAAAGCCGATGGATTCCAGCGCCTTGCGCAGCAGTGCGTCTAAGAAACCGATTTCGCTGTCGTAGACGGCTTTCAATTCTGCGACCGGATCGCCGGGGTCGGCCGGGGCCTGATAAAAGGCTTCGCGCTTGACGTATGGAAAATGCGGGTCCATGTAGTGCAAGTACGTGAAGGTCGGCTCTTCGGAAGCGCGGATTTCCTGGGCCCACTTGCCGAGCTCCACATTCATGTGCCGGGCGTTCTTGTAATCGAAGTTCTTGAATCGATCGAAGCCGCGATCGAAACCCTCAGCTGCCTGAATGTTGGGATTGTCGGTCAAGCCGTAGGTGCGGTAACCCAGGTCGCGAAAGAACAGCGGCAAGGTCTCGAGCGAGTCGGGGATGCGGTTGAGCTCAATCGTTTGATCCTGGTTCTCGCGGTTGTGATTGAGAACCAATTTGAGTCCGGCCGTCACTCCGTGTTGATTGGGGTAAACCCCGGTGAAAATCGAAGCGGTCGATGGCGCGGTCCACGAAGAAGCGGACCAAGCTCGGTCAAACACGACGCCCTTTTGAGCCAACTCATTCAAATAGGGAGCGGTCAGCTTGGGATATCCGTGCCACGGCAAGTGATCCGCGCGCAGGGTGTCGATCACCACTACGATCACGTCGGGGCGCTGCGTTTCGGGTGGACCGTCGCAACTCCACAATGCGCTGCAGGCAAGGACCGCGGCCCACTTGCCCAGGCGGCCGAATAGCCGGGCGGATCGACCCGCTGCGGGGGCAGCGGAAGGGCTCTCCGAAACAGAGGCGCGAGCGGCGAGGTGCCGGTCTGGGTTCGCGGTCAACGGCTGGCCCTCGCTCGAGGCGGTTGCATGGGAGCTGGAATCGGAGGGGAGCATGTCGGGGGTGGGCGGGGCGGGAGTCAGCGGACCTACGGGCGCGGCGGAGTGCATGTTGGATGGCCGCTCGCCCGTGCAGAGCTTGTGCGGAACAGAGCAGAGCTTACAGGGCGCTGAGCGGGCCGGCATGGGCTTGGCGGCGGTCGCTGGTGCCGATGGTGTGGGCATGTGGGCCGCGGACGTGTCCAAATGAAATTGTTATCGGCGGCGAACTGTGCTCTGGCGCGCCGGTCGGGCGCCGTGCAGAGTGACGGGGTATGGGCAATGCGAATGAGCAAACGAGCGGTTCGAACTGGGGACTGAGCGGGATTTCCGCGACTTGTTTCGGTCTCTTGGCCTTGGCCGCCGTGCGCTGGAGTCAAGTCCAGGCGGGCCTGGCCGGCGAGGGAACGTTGCTGCTGCCGACCCTCCTCGCCTTGGCGGGCATCGGTCTTGCGGGCCATTTTTGCGGCCGGACAGCGGGCGGACTCGAATGGGGCTTGGCCCTTGCGGCCACGGCCATCACCAGTGATCTGTGGTTTGACTTGCCCAGTTCGCCCAGCGCAGCGGCCGGCGGCGACACGCCGCTTTTGCGCTGGATCGTGCCGGCCATGGGCTTGGCAGTGGGGGGATTTTGCCTTTGTCGCCCGCGCTGGTTGAAGACACCGGAATTGTGCCTGTGGGTGCTGGTGCTTTTTGCAGCCGGCAACGGAAAGGTTTGGACGCGCTCGAATTTTGATTTTTATCCACTCTACGCGAGCTTGGTCGGCATTTTGTTGTGCGCAGCGCCCGTGGAGTTTGCGCCCGTCAAGCAGCGCAGTTTCCTGCAGCGAAGTTTCGCGCCGCTGGCCCTACTCTTCGTTGCCGTCACTCTGACCGCCGGACTGAGCGGTTTTTATCCCGGCAATGGCGATGTCTTCGGGCGACGCTTGATACTGGGTTGCACCGTCGGCCTGATGGCGGGGCGCTTGCTCGACGGTTACGGCGTCAGGCGCATCCTGCGCTTGGTCGCCGTGGGAGGTGCCGCGGCTTGGGTGCTGGTTCCTGTGGTGCTCGAAGCCCATCAGCAACTCAGCTGGAATCAAATCTGGTTCAGTCGTTTGCGCCTGTTTGGTTTGCACCCCAATTTGACCGGCACCTTTCTTGCCGTTCAATTGGTGGTCGCAGCAACCTTGGCTGTGGGCGAGAGGAGTCGCAAACGTTGGCTTTGGTTGCTGATCCTCCTGCCCTGTGCGCTCGGGTTGTATTGGACTCGCTCGCGCACGGCCTGGCTGGCGGCCCTGGTGGGTCTGTGCGTGCCCGCGATTTACGCGCGCATTTCTTTGCGGCTATGGAAGCGCTTGGCAATCGGGGCGAGCCTTGGTGCCGTCGTTGTCTTGAGCGTGCCGGCCCTGCGCAGT
>JAJDES010000322.1 GCA_029259675.1 Planctomycetota bacterium | reverse complement strand
GCCCCAATGGTATGACCGTGGCCGGTCCCCCTTCGAACTCCCTTTCGTGTGGACGCCGGCTCGACCGCCAACGCTCACTAGCTGCGCCGCCCCATAAACGTGTGCCAGCGCCCGCGTTGAATTTCTTCTTCGACGAGCAAGCCCGCCGCGTCGATGGCTGCTCGGGTGGCATCGCGGTGATGGCTTGGGCACCCGCTGAAAGCGAACCAGCCGCTGGGCTTGATGAGTCCGGCCAAGGTTGCGGCGTGGGCCTGGATAAGGTCGGAGTAGAGATTGGCCAAAACGACGTCGTAGTCGCGGTCTCCGGCTTCCAAGACTTCGAAGCCGCCGGTGCGGAATTCGCAGAGCTTCTGGGTGCCGTTGGAGCGAGCGAGTTCGCCGGCGTAGCGGGAGGAAACGGGATCAATGTCGAAGCCCAGGGCGGAACCGGCACCTAACAAGGCCGCCGCAACACTCAAGATGCCGGTTCCGGTTCCCGCATCGAGTACACGCGCGCCCGGATTGAGGCGTTTCTGCAGTAAGCCCAGGCAAGTGCGCGTTGTGGCGTGCCGCCCGGTTCCGAAGGTGCCGCCGGGTTCGAGCTTCAATCGGATGTCGCCGGCTTTGTGGGGGTGCACGCCCTCCGGGGTCACAACGCAGATCTTGCCGATTCGGAAGGGTTTCCAGGACTTGCGCCAGGAGTTGGCGTAATCCTCAGCGGGCAGCGGGCGAAAGCTGATGCGCAGGTCTGCGAGTTCGGGCGCATCCGCCGCCTGTGCCAGGGCCTGCATGCGCTCAACGATTCCGTCGCGAGTTGCAGCGCCATCGTCGCTCGACGGAAAGAAGCTGCGCAGGATTTGAAACCCCTCTTGTGCGGGCTCGTCCGCGCGGGAAGACCGCCCGAATACGACTGAGGTGCAGGGGGCCTGCGACAAGTGCTCGGCCGCGAGTTCATGCCATCCATCGGGAACCAGCACGCGCACTTCAATCCAATCGGGTTCGCCATTCAAAACGGGAGGTCTTCCTTGGGTATTTCCATCGGAGTGGACCTTTCGCGTGGACGCTCGGGGCGCAATTCGACGACTTGGGTGGGATCGAGTGCGTCGAATTCGGGTTTCGCCGCAGTTTCGGTTTGCGTGCCGTCGACAGTGAGCTGTTGTTCGGCGGGAGCCGATTCTAGGCCCATGTGAACCATGGCCTCCAGTAGGCAGTGTTCGCGATCACCGCGCACGAGGCGAGCTCGTCGCTCCTTGCCCCGGCGCGCGAAGGGGTCGGCGAGCGGCAGTTCGCGCAGGTAACTGCGGTGCCGCGGCTCGAGCGCGCGCGGATCGAGAATGAAGACGCAGCCGCGGTCGCTCTCGCGGCGCATCAGGCGACCGAAGCCCTGGCGAAATTTTGCCAAGGCGCGCGGCATGTAAATGCTGCGATGCTGCTCCGCAGCGCCCAATGCTGCGCGCTGCGCGTGGTGGTAGCGATCGGGGACGCCGTAGGGCAGGCGCGCGATGACCAAGTACTGCAGGGTGTCGCCTGGAAAGTCGGCGCCGTACCAAAAGGTGTCGAGTCCAAGCAGAATGGAATCGCGCGTTTCGCGGAAGCGCTCGGCCAACTCTTCCTTATCCACGCCCTCCATGCGCTGGTACCAAAGCGGAATGCCCCGCTCTTCGAAGAACGGCTTGAGGCGCTTGCCCGCGGCGATGCACTCATTCGAGTTGGTAAACAGGACCAAGATGCGGCCGCGAGTCTTTTGGCCCAAAGCCTTGACGAATTCGCAGGCGTAATCGAAGCGGCGTTCGCCCTGGGAAACGGGCGGAGCGTCGCGCGGAATGGCCACGAGTACGCGCTCGTAGTTGAATGGATCGGGTGCACGGAAAGTGCGGTAGGGGCGGCCGGGCCGGTCTTCACTGGGCGCGGGATTGGCGGCGCGTTCGAGTCCTAGGTAGGAGCTTGAGGCGGAAAAGCTGCCGTCCAAGTATGTGGTTGCCGACAGGCACACGGCTCCGCTCAATTCGGGGAAGTAGTGCCGACCGAGGTACTCGTGGGGCAGCAAAACTCGCGCGGCCAGCGAGTCGCGGCCCTCGGTGTCGGTTTCAACGTCGTAGAAGGTTTCGGGTCGATAGGCGGGACGGCCTTCATTGAGCGGCATCCACGCGCGCAAACCGCCCAAGCGCTCATCTAATTCGGTTCGGATCAAATCTAGGCTGCGTCGCAAGCGCGCTCGTCCGCGAGTGGGGATGCTGTCGAGATGTTCGGACAATTCGGCCAGAGCGATGGATAGGGCGTCGAGGCAGGCGAGTATCAAGCGGTGCACTTCGACCAAGCCCGCGCCGCAGTCGGGATTTTCGGTGTACTCCCGCAACAGCGAATGTTCGTCTCGATCCTCTCGTTCGCGCCGGCCCTCTTCGCGCCACGCTTTGTACTCGGCCACACATCGTTGCAATTGAAAGGTGGCCTTGAGCGATGTGCTGTGCAACTCGATCGCTTCTTCAGCTGTGCGGCGCGCGACGCTCCCGCGCAGGGCCGAGCGATGGGCCCTGGCCAGCGGAGTTCGGCCGCCGTCACCGTCCTCCGGTTTGAGTCGCAGAAGCAGATCGCGCAGGGCCCCCAAACCAATGTTATGGCTCCACGCGGAGTGCGCTTGATCGTGCAAGTGCTCGCACTCGTCGAAAACGGCGTAGCGAAAGAAGCCCTGACACGCGAGCGAGAAAGAGTGATTGGAAATCACCACGTGCGAACGTTCGGCGCGATGGCGCGCGGCGTGGGCGGCGCAGCTCTCGCGGTCGCGTTTGGCTCGGCAGCAACCGGATTCGGCCCGCACCTTTGAAATCATCCTGCCCAAGGTCCTGCGCACGACGCCCTTCGGATCTAGTCGCGCTGAATAGTCGCGCGGAAGTCGATCCAGATCGCCTTCGGGATCGCTGAGCCCGAACAGGGCGATGCGCGTCCATGCGATGATTTGAGCGGGATCGTCGGCATCGAACGGCGCTTGGTTCTCGAGTGCGCGCCAACACAGATAGTTTTGCCGACCCTTGAGCAAGCTGACGCGCGGCAAAACCTCCACACCCCTTTTTTTGAGCAGGGCCAGTGCCAAGGGAACTTCGCGATCCATGGCCTGCTCTTGCAGCGCGCGTGTGAAGGTCGAAAGCCCGATGCGCAGTTTGTGCCGAATGGACCAAAGCATCGCGGGCAGTAGGTAAGCCAGTGTCTTGCCGGTGCCGGTGGGGGCGTGGACAAGCAGCAATTCGGACTTGCCCAAAGAGGCCGCGATTTCGCGCGAAGCTCGATGCTGCCCCGCTCGGTAGGAGTTTTCGCCGAATCGCTTGGGAAGGTCCTCCTCAAAGAAACGGTCCAGTCGGTCGAGGTCCTCCTTGGGGAACTCATGCTGCCCTTCGGACATGGGCTGAACCGGTGATTCGCTTTGTTCCCTGCGCAGCACTTCGCACCAAAGCGGCTCTTGGATGGCAAAGGCCGCGCGAAATCCGGGGGCGCCGGCCACAGCTTCGCGCAGGGCGCCGTCGCGCAAGGCGGGATGCGGCGGCCAATCGCCGTCGTCTCGATCGGTCCACAGCGAGGGGGATTCGGCCAATGCCAAACCGAGTCGCAAAACCCGCGCGGTGAGTGGATTGTCCGTTTGGAGAGCTTCGGCGGCTTGGCCGTAACCGATGGAAGCCAGGGCCATGTAGCCCTGTCCGGACTCCAAGAAGTTGGCGATCAACTGACCCAGGGCCGACCGCAGGGCGCGCGGAACTTCGGCCGCTTCGATTTCCCGGCGACCCGGCAACAACTCAGCCAGCAGTTGCTTGCCCCCGGTGGAGCGCCTGCTTGGCCTAAGCAGCGGAGCCAGTTCATCAAGGCCGACTAGGAGGGCTGTTTCGCGCTCACCAAAAACCTGGGCCCAGTCGCTGGCGCATTCCGCAATGACGGGGTTTTCCGCAACGAAGGACAGCAATTGAACCTGTGCGGAGCGGCCTTGGCCATCTTCAGAATGTTCGACTTCTGCGCAGAAATGAAGCCAATCACCGTCTTTTGAGCGCTTTAAGGCTCGAAAATGCTCAATTCCTCCACTCTCCGTCCGGGCTACGAAAACGATTTCCTGCGCGAGGAGCGGCTCGGGGGCGCGGGAGCCGGGGGTGGGGTCTGGTGCTGCGGGGTGAATCATCCTGCAGCAGAGTAGCGAGCCCGGGCGCCGGAGGCATCGGGGAGGACTGCGGACCCTGCCAAAGCGGGGACGAGCGCCGCGCCTCCCAACCGAATCGACATTCTGCCGCTATACTGTCGCGCCATTTTGTTTGGGGGCCGAAGAGCGCGGAAAGGGTCGCGTTCTAGCCGTTCCTCCAACCCTTTTTTGCCCCCCCGCCGAATGCAAATCACCGAAATCCAGGTCGACGGTTACGAGAAGGTGGTTCGCTGCCACGACGAAGAGTCGGGCCTGCACGCACTGATCGCCGTCCACAACACGACCCTGGGTCCGGCACTTGGGGGCATGCGCATGCTGCCCTACGTGTCCGAAGACGAAGCACTTTTTGATGTGTTGCGCCTTTCGCGCGGCATGACTTTCAAATCGGCCGTGGCCGAAACAGGTTTGGGCGGTGGGAAGTCCGTGATTATCGGCGATCCCAAGGAACTCAAATCCGAAGCCCTGTTCTTGGCTATGGGTCGGTTCGTCGAAAGTCTCGGCGGCAAGTACATCACTGCCGAAGACATGAATATCGGCATCGAAGATTTGGAAGTCGTCAAGCGCGAAACGCGTTGGGTGACCGGCCTTTCGCGCGATTCGGGCAGTTCCGGCAATCCCAGCCCCTACACGGCGCGCGGTTGTTTTCAAGGCATGCGCGCGGTGGTCGAGCATGCGGGCTTGGGAACTCTCAAGGGAACACGCGTGCTCTTGCAAGGCATCGGAGCCGTCGGTGGCCGCTTGGCCGTGCTGCTCAAGGAAGCGGGAGCGCACGTCACGATCTGCGACATCAACGAAGAGCGCGCAAGTGAAATGAGCCGCGAGCACGGCTTCGACGTCGTCCCCGATGAAGGGCACGCTGCTTTGGAGTGCGACATTTATGCTCCCTGCGCACGGGGTGCCGGCATCAATGACGACACCATTCCGGCCCTGCGCTGCAAAGCAGTCGCGGGTTGTGCCAACAATCAATTACTCGAGCCGCGTCACGCGGACGAACTGCGCTCGCGCGGCATCCTGTACGCGCCTGACTACGTCCTCAACGCAGGGGGAATCATTAACGTTTCGGTCGAGCTGCTTCCGGGCGGTTACGAAGAGGTCGAGGCCCTGCGCCGCATCGATCGCATTTACGACAACCTCAAATTGCTATTCGAGATCTCCGAGAACGAGAACATCTCGACGCGCGAAGCCGCTCAACGCTTGGCCGAAAGCCGTTTGGAAGAAGCCGGCAGCTAGACCGCACGGCTTATCTCGGCGCTGACTCTCCCGTAGAGCACCAAATGCGTGAAGCCCTGCGATTGTGGGGCTTCGGCGGCACCGAGAAAACTCCGGATTCGAGCGAGCGGCGAAGAGCCTCTGTAGCGAATCCACTCAAACAAGAAAGCGCCCGCG
>JAJDES010000321.1 GCA_029259675.1 Planctomycetota bacterium | reverse complement strand
CCTTGAGGCCCCGCAAATGCCCCCTCGGCACCCGCGATGATCTCGAAATCGATTTCCGCTACATTCTCAGAAAGAAACGAAAAGCCTTGGGGGCCCATGGCCCGATTACTATTAAAAGGCACACACCGTGAATTCACTGGCACAACCCACCATGGTACAGAATCGCTCTTGGAAGGCGATCGCAACGACGCCTGTTCGAAAGGCATTGGGGTTGATGTTTACGGGCGCCGCCAAAGCTGTCGCTCCGAAGACCTTTGAAGTTCACGGCTTCGAAACCTGGATGGACTTGACCCTGGAACCGGGTCAACCCCATGTGCGCACCGTTTCTCTGCGCATTCCCGTCCCCGAAGTCATTTTGCTGACTCGTTATTCGGGCGTTCCCAACCAGCGTGTGACCTTCACCCGTCGCAATCTGTATCGCCGCGATAACAGCACCTGCCAATATTGCGGCTCGAGACCCGGCAATCAGGAGCTTTCAATCGATCACGTGGTTCCGCGCTCCCTAGGCGGAAAGAGCTCCTGGGAGAATTGCGCACTGGCTTGTCTCGATTGCAACCGCCGCAAGGCCAATCGCATGCCCGCCGACGCAGGAATGCAGTTGGCAAAGGTGCCGCGAGCTCCGCGCTGGACCCCCGCCATCGAAGCCCCCATTGCACGCGTGCGATCATCTTGGGAGAAGTTCGTTAGCGAAGCCTACTGGAACATCGAGCTGCGCAAATAGGCCGCAAGGCCTCGCCACAGCCACTCGCTTCCGACCTGTTGCGTCCCTGCGGCTCATGAGCCCTTGCCGACGATTAGCCTTTTCGCTAATGATTAGAGAATGAAAGCCGATCAAGCCGTCACCGTCATCTGTCGCTATACCGTGAAAGCCGGGCACGAAGCCGAAATGGAAAACTTGCTCAGCAAGCATTGGCCCGCTTTGCATGCCCAAGGATTGGTCACCGAAGATCGGCCCAAGATTTATCGCGGACTCGCTTCGAAAAAGCCCGGAAGCACTCCAGGAGCCGAATTCGTGTACATAGAGATTTTCGCGTGGAAGTCTGAAGATGCGCCGGCGACCGCGCATCAATTGCCCGAAGTCATGGCGGTTTGGGAACCCATGGGTGCCATTTGCGATCAAATGGACTTTCCCCATTTCAAGTTGCTGAACTTGCTCCCAGCCTAGGATCCACAATCGCAGCGCACATTGCGGCAACTGCATTCCTCGCAGGGTTGCCCGGTGATGCTGGCTTGAGCTCGGCAAGATCCAAACGCGTTGGCTCCGCTCACCGCTTTGACTTTGGTCTGAGTTTGCTCCTGCGACAGCTGTGGGCACGATTGAAACGAGTAACTTCGTAAACACGTCAAATGGCTGATTCTTCCCGTGCTAGGGCTTCGAGGGCCAAACAGGCGTTGGCGGATCTCGATGCTGTTCAAAGCGCCTTGGCCCATGCTTCACGCCGGCAAATACTATTGGTGTTGCACTACCGCGGTGGAGAGATGAACGCCGGAGAAATCGCGAATCGCTTCCAATGCAGTTGGCCCACTACGACGCGCCATCTGGGAATTTTGCTCGATGCCGGGCTGGTGCATGTGAAGAACAAAGGTCGTAGCCGTATTTATCAACTCAATCGCAAACACTTGCTGAAGATTGCAGCGGGTTGGCTGGCGAATTTCGAGTTGGATTGAACGGATCGCGCAACGACGCACGACGCGATCCTTGACCGGAACACGCTCACACTGAATTCGGCAAGAATCCAATGGCTGCACGCGCGGAGTTTGAATGGAATGAGCATGCGCAACTGAAGCGGCTGCCGCATTGAATCAACTTGGCGACCGAGCTTCTTCAAATTGCATGCGCAATGCATCGGAGACCCAAATAGAGAGCTTCGAGTGATCTCCAAATTTCAAACCACGCCGAATAATCTCAATTGGACTAAGCGTTAAGGACAAAGTGCCTATGCACCAGGGGATGGAATTACGCAGAGCCGATGGCGACGGAGGAGCCCCGAATTCCAGCGCCTGTCCCTGCAAATGCATAGACCTTGCAAGATTACCCATGGCGTAGATCCGAATATAGGGCAAAGATCCCCAAATATGAGCTTGCTGGGGCCCCTAGCCGGTTTGGAAGCGCGTGCATAGAATGCCATAGTCGATTAACTATCGATTCCGTCCAACCGTCACCCCTCCCCTGCCAATGTCCTTTGCTACTCGTCGTTCGGTTCTTGTAATTGCCTGCTTAAGCGTCGGAGCCTCCTTTGGCCAAGCGCAAATCTTTGTGCGCAACCAATCCGACATTCCCATTCAGGAAGTAAACAAGAATCGCTTCACAGAGAATGTCGACTTCGCGGATGTTGATAAAGACGGCGACTGGGATGCCGCTTTTTCACATGGAGGTGACTTCGGAAACATCCGGGATCGCATTTGGATCAACCTTGGCGGGCTGCAAGGTGGAGTGGTTGGTCAATTTTCCGATCAAACATCCACTCGCTATCCGGACATCCTGGGCAACGGACGCGATGTTGAGTTCGTCGATTTTGACGGGGACTTCGATGTAGATATCTACATTTCGAATACTTCAACCAACAGCAATCAAGGCAACCGCTGGTGGACAAACCTTGGAGGCAGCCAAGGCGGCACACTGGGCTTCTACTTAGATGAAACCACGGAGCGCTGGGTAGGCCTCAATTCGGCCAACTCTTCCATTTCGGATAGCTTGCTCCTGCCCAACTCCACAAATCCGCGCACATTCGTCGATTGGTCCTGCGACTGCGACTTCGGGGACTTGGACAATGACGGTGATATGGACTTGTTTCACTCCACCTACGGAGGTGCCTTTGGTGGCCAAGTCCCATCGCGGATCTTCCTGAATGACGGCGACGGTCATTTCCAGGAATTCAATCCGAGCGGCTTCAAGTTGGCCAACCAGAACATCGCCAACGGCAACCCCGCCATTTGGTGCGAAGGTACGCAGCAAACCAACACTTCCAATTCCAACGGCGTCTTCGCAGACGTGGCGACGAGTTCGCTCGACATCGACCTCGGTGACATTGACGGCGACTTCGACATCGATGTGCTGCACGGCGACCGTCAAGACCGTCCGCGCCTATTCATCAATCGACTCGAGGAAAACGGCGGAACGCTGTCATTCCGCGATCGCACGGGCGCACTGTTTCCCTCAGGCTACTCGGACGGCAATGGACACTACGAGCAAGAGATGGGCGACCTGGACGGAGATGGCGATCTCGACATCTACGGTCTCAATTGGCAAGCGGGCGGCTTCAACTTCAACGACGTGACCCTGCGAAACACCGGCAATGGAGTCTTCGACAACCTAACCACACTGAGCGCATCCTCCTCTGACGACAACGAGGGTGACTTCCTCGACTACGACAACGACGGAGACTTGGACTTGTACGTCGCCAACTTCCTGGGATCCGACAAGCTCTATCGCAACAACCACAACGGCTCGGGCGAGTTCAGCTTCACGGCCTTGGGCTCGGGCACATCCGGTTTGGCGGCCCACGGTGTCGCCGGCTACAGCTCGCTCGATGCGGACGCAGCGGATTTGGACAACGACGGCGATTACGACGTCATTTCTGCCCAGGACGGCGCCAATCCGATTGTCTACTGGAAGAACACCCTCAATACTCCCGACACCATTGCGGGCTATATTCCCCTGGTTGAATCAATTGCCAACCAAACAGCAGGGACAGCAGCCTCGCCGGACTTGCCGGTTCGAGCACACGTTTACGACAACGCTCCTTACTACATCACTTGGTACAACCCCACCGCAGTTGAGATTGATGTGGACGGGATTGCCTTGGACGAAGTCTTGGCCGTCAGCTCAGGCGGGCAAATCTTCCGAGCGGAGCTTCCTTCCAACCTTGTGGGCAGTGTCGATTACCGTTTCCGCACCCAAGACGAGTACGGCAATAGCGCTTCTTCCCTCGACAGCAGCTACACGTCATCAACCGGCCTGAGCTATCGCAATCTGTACGGGCAAGGAACCGACGGATCCTTGGGCCCGCTCGGCATCGACGCCAAATCGATTGCAACCGACGGCAAGCCGCTCTATGTAACCCTAACGAATACGCCTCCGAATACCGTTTTCGTGCAATTCGTCAGCCTCGCTTCCACAGCTCCCATCCCGGCAGCCGACTCCGGATTTAGCAACGTTGACATCGGCAGCCTGATTCCCAGCCTCTTCAAGTTGGGCCAAACCGACGCCGATGGCAATGCGGTTCGCAAAGTCAATGTGCCGGTGGGACTCGGCTCAGGCTTTTCCGTCTACTGGCAATTCTTCACGTTGGACGGACAAGCTGGCGATACCTGGGCTTCCAGCGAAGGCTTGGAGATCAATTTCCTGCCCTAGGCCCAGATCAGCAAACACCCAAGAGCTCTGCGTACATGGGTACTGAGCTCACCGGGGTCCTTTCACTCGCGTTCTTTACAACCAATCAATCGACAACGCCCGCGAACCAAAACTTGGCTCGCGGGCAACGGGCCCGCTTGGTGATCCGCTTTCAGCGCACTATCAAGTGAGCCTCCAACGGCTGCACAACAGCGAGAAGCCGATCCATCCATTTACCGCAATGGAAGTCGGCATTTTGCGGCCACGCCAATCGGCAGGACCTTCCCTACGGGTGCTGCCAAGCGCGACGCTGTTTCCCTCGAGGCACGAAGCGCTCTCGCGTCCGTACCTTGCACCAATCGCCGCGACTCGGACCCCATCGCGGCGCAACCGAGTACGAATTCCCCCGGTTCAGGACCACCGATTCGAATCTCGCAGCCGAATAAACACCGGCCATCGAATCAAACAACCCCAGTGGCACCATGCGTATTCACGTCATCCTCTCCCTCTCGGCCGTATTCCTAGCGCTGGCACCCTCGTCGTCAGCACAGATTTTTCAAATCAACACTGCGGATGTTCCCGCTAGTCCTCCCCTTCTGGTTCGCTTCGGCGAAAATGTCGACTTCGCCGACGTCGACCTAGATGGCGACTGGGATGTTGCCTTCGCGTTGGGAGGTGACCTGGGGAACTTGCAAGATCGGATCTGGATCAATCAGGGAGGCCTTCAGGCGGGCTCCATTGGTGTATTCACCGACGAAACGGCTGCGCGCTTCCCCGTCCAAAGCAAAACGGGAAGAGACATCGAGTTCGTTGATTTTGATGGCGATGGGGATGTGGACATTCACACTTCAAATACATCGACAATTAGCAATCAGGGCAATCATTGGTGGACAAACCTGGGCGGTAAGCAGGCTGGAAGCCTGGGCTACTATCAAGACGAAACGGCACAACGTTGGGTCGGTCTAGGTGCAGCGGGGTCTTCGATTGCCCCTTCGCAATTGTTGTTAAGCCGCGGCAGTGTTGTGACTTTCATTGATTGGTCCGGCGATTCGGACTTCGGCGATCTCGACAACGACGGCGATATGGACCTGGTGCACGCTTCTTACGGAGGCGCGTTTGGTGGTCAGGTTCCCTCTCGTATTTTCCTCAACGATGGAGACGGTCACTTTGAGGAGTTCAATCCGAGCGGCTTTCAATTGCTGGGTACGAGCATTCAACCCAACAATCCCGCTCTATGGGCTGAGGGCTTGCAGCAAAACCAGAGTACGGACACGACCGGCAACTTTGCCGACATCGCCAATTCAACCACCGACTTCGAGATCGGCGACTTAGACGGCGATTTCGACTTGGACTTGATTCAGGGTGACCTGCACCAAGGACCCCGTATTTTTGTCAATGGGCACACCGATACCGGCGGCACCCTGGGCTTCCGTGATCGAACATCCGCGCTATTCCCGGCCGGCTACGTCTCTGGATCCGGCCACTACGAACAGGAATTGGGTGACCTCGACGGCGATGGCGATCTCGACCTGCTCGGCGTCAACTACCAAGGCTCGCTTTTCTCCTTTGACGATTCCGTGCTGGAAAACCAGGGCAATGGTCAA
This sequence comes from Planctomycetota bacterium, assembly GCA_029259675.1. Lineage (GTDB taxonomy): Bacteria > Planctomycetota > UBA1135 > UBA1135 > JAJDES01. Next base: position 7,486 of record JAJDES010000321.1, on the reverse strand, counting down.
TTCGCCAACATTCAGGTCTTGCCCAATTCAAATGCGGATGACGATGAAGGCGACTTCCTCGATTACGACAACGACGGGGACTTAGACATCTACATCGCAGCTTTCTCGGGCAATGATCGCGTTTACGAGAACCTGGAGAACGGTAGCGGGAGCTACAGCTTCATCGAAGTCGCAAACACCGGTCTGGGAACGCACGGCAACCCGATAAACCTGGCTTGGGATGCAGACGCGGCCGACTTGGATGGCGACGGCGACTACGACGTCATGGCCATTTTGGATGTGAATGCAGGCGCGAATTATTGGGAGAACATCCTCGATATTCCCGATGCCATCGCCCCCACGATTCCCGAAGTGGAAGCCACAGGCAATCAAGTCGCCGCCACCGCGGGATCTGCGGACTTGCCCGTTCGCGCACAGGTCTACGACAACGCCCCTTACTACGTCACCTGGTACAACGACACTCTCTTGGAGATCGCCGTTGACGGAATTGTGCTCGGACAGCTGCCCGCCAGAAGTTCCGGTGGACAGATTTTCCGTGCCGAGCTGCCGTCCAATTTGGTCGGCGACGTCGAGTACCACTTCGAATCCCAAGATGAGTATGGAAACACGGGAGCGTCCCTGTCCAGGAACTACAATTCCTCGACGGCATTGAACTACCGCAACGTTTACGGCTTGGGAACGGATGGATCCTTGGGCGCGCTCGAAGTGGACGCCAAGTCCATTGCGACCGATGGCAAGACGCTTTACGTCACCCTCAGCAACACGCCCCCGAGCACCTTCTACGTGCAGTTCGTCGGCTTGGCTGCAGACGGTCCGATCGCTGTGCCTGGATTTGGTTTCAGCAACCTCGACTCGGGCAACTTGATTTCAAGCCTGCTCAAACTCGGCTTGACGAACGCCAATGGCAACGCAGTGCGCAGCCTCGATATCCCCGTCGGAATAGGCTCTGGATTCTCCGCCTACTGGCAGTTCTTCACGCTCGACGGCCAAGCGGGAGAGACCTGGGCCTCCAGCCAGGGCTTGGAAGTCATCTTCCTGCCGTAGGGGCTCAGCGGCTGCGCATTGATCGCAGACAGACACTTGCATCTGGGTTGGGTGGAATAACACCACTCAACCCAGTCAGTTTGGAATTGCGGCAGGGCAGGCCGGTGACCGCTCTCAAGCGCCCCTATTGAGGACAAAGCGATCCAGTCAACTGGTGTGGATCCTCCAGCAAGCGAGAGCGCCCAGCGCGAGCACCTGGGCCGAAGTTCGAATTGCGGCACTTACGCAGCTCGGCTCAGCTCCAACCCGTTTTGCAACCTCCTTCATATTGAAACAGAATTAGCCTTTTGAGACAAAAAAGGGCTCTCTAAAGCTGGCGATAGCTTCGCATCGAGTTATCTTGATTCAATGATATCGCTGTCCGGATCTTCTAGGCTACTCAAGGCCATGGGCGACGAAACGCGCCTGCGCATCTTGCGCCTCCTGCGCCGCGAAGAGCTCACGGGCACGGATCTCATGGAGATCCTGAACATGGGTCAGAGCCGCATTTCCACTCACTTGAGCCTGCTCAAGGAGGTCGGCCTGGTGACGGATCGGCGCGCCGGACGCCACAGCTTTTTCAGCATCGCACGCAACCCAGCTTCAGAATTGCTCGAGCGCATCTTGGAGCAAAACGGCGAGGCCCCCGAGTTTGAAACCGACCAACGCGGACTCGAGGACCTCATGTTGCGGAAGCGCGACGAGGCCCAAAGTTACTTTGATCGCGTCGCCGCCAGCTTCGGCGAGCAGATTCTCCCGGGCCGCACCTGGGAGGGTTTGGCTCGCGCCATACTGAAGCTGGCGCCGCGTGCTCGCTACGCGGACCTGGGCGTTGGTGACGGCCTCTTGACCTTGATGTTGGCCGAAGTCGCGAAAAAAGTCGTGGCCGTGGACCTTTCACCCAAGATGCTCGACCACTTGCGCCAACGCGCCAAGGCGAAGGGCTTCAATAACATCGAGACGATCAAGGGCGAGTTGGATGACTTGCCACTGGAAGAACAAACCATTGACGTCGCGGTCCTAAGCCAAGCTTTGCATCACGCCGAGATTCCCCTGCGCGCTTTGCAAGAAGCTGCACGCATTCTCGTGCCTGGCGGCAGGGTGCTTGTCATTGATCTCTTGGCGCACACCGAAGATTGGGTGCGTGAAAAACTCCAACATCGCCATTTGGGCTTCACCGAATCAAGACTTGAGGATTTGATGCGTGAAGCCGGCCTCAAGGACGTCAGCGTGCAAAGAGCAGCACGCGATCCGCAACCGCCCCATTTTATGACACTGATTGCGACTGCTACCAAGCCGCTGGATTGACCCTCTTCATACCCATCTGCACAAGCAACGCAGAACGGCGCCCACGCACTCGGGCTTGACCCATTCGAATACTTCAACCACCCACTTCTCGTGACTCTTCTTGCCGCAGCGAAAACCCAGAACCCTATGTCCAAAACATCAAGCCGCGAAACGCCCGACGCAACTTCCACACTGGAAGAACTACTTGCACAGCGCATTCTCGTGCTCGATGGAGCCATGGGAACCATGATTCAGGGACGCTCCCTGGAAGAAGCTGATTTCCGCGGCGATCGCTTGTCGGAGCACCCTTCGCCGCTAAAGGGCAATAACGACCTGCTTTCCATAACGAAGCCCGATGTCATCGGCGAAATCCATGATCAGTTTCTGGAAGCCGGCTCGGACATCATTGAAACCAACACATTCACCTCCACTTCGATTGCGCAGGAGGATTATGGCTTGGCTCATTTGGCGCGCGAAATCAACACGGCCGCGGCCCGCGTAGCGCGCCGCTGTGCCGACGCGTGGAGCAAAAAGACTCCCGACAAGCCGCGTTTTGTCGCGGGGGCGGTCGGCCCCACGAGCAAGACCCTTTCGCTATCACCCGATGTCAACAATCCCGCCTTCCGCAGCCTTACTTTCGATCAGCTGAAGGAATCCTACGCCGATCAAGTGCACGGACTGATCGCCGGCGGGGTCGATTTGCTGCTTGTCGAAACGATCTTCGATACGCTCAATTGCAAAGCCGCCTTGGTCGCCATTGAGGAAGTGTATGAAGAACTTGGCGTGCACCTGCCCTTGATGATTTCGGTCGCCATTACCGATGCGAGTGCACGCACGCTCTCCGGCCAAACCGTCGATGCCTTTTGGAATTCCATCAGGCACGCCAAGCCCATTTCGGTCGGCGTCAACTGCTCGTTGGGTGCCAAGGAAATGCGTCCGCACGTTGCCAGCCTGGCGAAGCTCGCCGAGACCAACGTCTCTTGCTATCCCAATGCCGGTTTGCCCAACGAGTTCGGGGAGTACGACGAACTGCCGGCGACGACCGCCGAGTTGTTGCGGGAATTCGCCCAAAGCGGATTGGTCAACCTAGTCGGCGGTTGCTGTGGAACCAGGCCCGAACACATCCGAGCCATCGCAGAAGCTGTGCAAGCCTTGCCGCCGCGCAAAGTACTTGTCCCGCGAGGCAAGGCCCTAACCCAGTACACAGGGCTCGAGACCCTCACCATTCGACCGGACTCCAACTTTCAAATGATTGGGGAGCGCACGAATGTCACGGGCTCCGCACGCTTCCGGCGTTTGATCCAAGCCGAGGATTACGAAGAGGCGGTCAGCGTCGCCATGCAGCAAGTGCGCGGCGGTGCCAACCTATTGGATGTCAACATGGATGAGGGCCTGCTCGATTCCGAGCAGTGCATGACCACCTATCTCAACTTGCTTGCATCGGAGCCCGAAGTTTCGCGCATCCCGATCATGATTGACTCATCCAAATGGTCGGTCATCCAGGCCGGACTGAAGTGCCTGCAGGGCAAAGGGGTCGTCAACTCCATTTCGCTGAAAGAAGGTGAAGCGGATTTCCTCGCCAAAGCGCGCACCATTCGCCGCTACGGCGCAGGTGTTGTCGTGATGGCCTTCGACGAAGAGGGACAGGCTGCAAGCGTCGAGCGCAAGGTCGGAATTTGCGAAAGGGCCTATGGATTGCTCTGCGACAAGGTCGGCTTTCCGCCTGAAGACATCATCTTTGATCCCAACATTCTCGCCATCGCCACGGGCATGGAGGAGCACGACCAGTACGCGGTCAACTTCATCGAAGCCACCCGCATCATCAAGGAACGCTGCCCGGGAGTTCACATTTCGGGTGGAGTATCCAACCTCTCCTTCTCCTTCCGCGGCAACAACACCGTGCGCGAAGCGATTCACTCGGCATTCCTGTTTCACGCGATGAAAGCCGGCATGGATATGGGCATTGTCAATGCCGGGCAACTTGTCGTCTACGAAGAGATCCCCAAGGACTTGCTGGAACACGTCGAAGACATCATCTTCGCGCGGCGGCCGGACGCGACCGAACGCATGGTTGATTTCGCCGCAACGGTGCAAGACAGCGGCAAGATCAAGGTCGAAAACCTCAGTTGGCGCGAAGCCGACGTGGAGGGTCGCTTGTCCCATGCACTCGTGCGCGGGATCGTCGACTTCATTGTCGAAGACACTGAGGAAGCCCGCCTCAAGTACGGGCGCCCGCTCGATGTCATTGAAGGACCGTTGATGGACGGTATGCGCATCGTTGGAGACCTGTTCGGATCGGGCAAGATGTTCTTGCCCCAGGTGGTCAAGAGCGCGCGAGCCATGAAGAAATCCGTGTCCTATCTCGAACCCTTTATGGACGCGGAATCGGAAGAGACGAACCACCGCGGGAAGATCGTCATGGCAACGGTCAAGGGCGACGTGCACGACATCGGCAAAAACATCGTCGGGGTTGTCTTGGGCTGCAACAGCTACAAGGTCATCGATCTGGGGGTGATGGTGCCGATGGACACCATCATCAAGACCGCCGTCGCCGAAGGTGCCGACCTAATCGGCCTTTCGGGATTGATCACGCCCTCGCTCGATGAAATGGTTTCCGTGGCGGAAGAGATGAAACGGCAAGGGCTTTCGATCCCGCTCTTGATCGGAGGGGCCACCACGAGCCCGAAGCACACCGCGGTGAAGATCGCGCCCAAGTACGATCACCCCACGGTTCACGTTCACGACGCATCCAAGTCGGTCAACGTCGTCTCCGATTTGTTGAACTCCGAACGCTTCAAGGTTCTATCTGCGGCCAATTCGGCGGAACAAGAAAGACTGCGCTCGGCGCACGCGGCAAGGCACAGCACTCCGCTGCTTTCTTACGACCAAGCCCTGGGCAATCGACTAAAGGTTGATTGGAAGTCGGAAGACATTGCTTCGCCGGCATTCCGCGGACGACAGGAAATCGACGATGTTTCCGTCGGCGACATCGTGCCCTTCATCGACTGGACCTTCTTTTTCAACGCCTGGGAGTTGCGCGGACGCTTCCCCGGCATTTTGGACCATCCCAAGTACGGCGAAGCGGCTCGCGACCTTTACGCGAGCGGCCAGGCCATGCTGCAAAAGATCGTCAATGAAAAGCTGATTCAACCGCGCGGCGTGTACGGCTTTTGGCCCTCTCATTCAGAGGGCGACGACATCGTCATGTTTGACGATGAAGGTCGAACCAAGGAATGCGCCCGCTTTCCGGTTTTGCGCCAGCAGCAAGTCAAAGCTGACGACAAGGCCAACCGCAGCCTGGCGGATTTTGTCGCGCCCAAAGAAAGCGGGCTCTCCGATTGGGTCGGGGCCTTTGCGGTCACAGCGGGCGGGGCCGAGGAATTGGCCAAGCAGTACCAGGACGACAACGACGACTACAATTCGATTTTGGTCAAGGCCCTCGGCGATCGTTTGGCCGAGGCCTTCGCCGAGTACTTGCACTTGCGTGCGCGACGCGATTGGGGCTACGGATCCGGCGAGAAGCCCGACACGGGCGATTTGATTCGCCAGCAATTCCGTGGGATTCGCCCGGCCTTTGGATATCCGGCTTGCCCCGATCACAGCCGCAAGCGCGACCTATTCAAGCTGCTTCGTGCCGAGGATGTCGGCATTGAACTGACGGAGAGCTGCGCCATGTACCCGGCCTCAAGCGTCAGCGGTCTGTACATCGCTCATCCCAAGGCACGCTACTTTGCCATCACGCGCCTCGGCCGCGACCAAGTGGAGTCCTACGCGAAGCGTTGCAACATGACGATCGCCGAAGCCGAACGCTGGCTCGCGCCCATGCTTTAAATGACTTACCCCGCACTAGCGGGGCAAGTCATTGGATGCTCAAGCTTCAATCGTTCGCACGCGCAGCGGGAAGGCCTCCCAGCTAAAGCACAACTTTAGCGGAAGCCGCCCACGGCGCCGTGGGCACCGATTCTGTTCCGCCCTATTGATGTCCCGGTGTCTCCACCCCGTCTTCAGCTCGAACCACAATGCCCGCTTCGAGTTCAATTTCAGCGGGCGTTTGGATAACCCACTCAACTTCGGCGGGAAGTGACGTTTCAATGACATTGGCTCCCATGGGCATCGTGTAGACCTCGCGATTCGTTTCCGAATCAATTTCCTCCTTAAGCCGGACTAAGGTCAGGAAGGGCACATCCGGGGGATTGTTAGCCAAGTACTCCAAGTGCTCGGCGCAGTGACTGCAAGTCCAACGCCAAAGCACCCAAAGACCGTCGATTGGCAAAGTAGAGACGTCGTCCTCGAGCCAATCCGCAAGCTTCGTGTCATCGATGAGTTTGCCTTGCATGTCATCCATGCTCAGAATCACGTATTCGGGCAAGCCTTCGGATTTGGGGTCGGAAGCCGCTTTCGTGCCCGCCTTGGGCTCGGACTGCTTCACGCTAACCCCAGTTGCATCGGTCGAAGCACCCTCGCCCGTTGCAGGCGAGACAGCACCTTGTTCGCGGTCGCGCGGTGCCGTCGCTTCGCGGTCCAGAATCCAGGGCAAGGAGGCACCGAGCGCCATGAGCGGAACAACCAGCGCCAATTTCGCGCCGCCGCGCAACCTCCACGGCCTTGAAATCAACATGAGAATCAGCAACGCCGAGTCAATGCTGACCATGTGTTTCGGCTTGAGCGGAATCTTGGAGCCGAAACACCCGCATTCCGCTTCGCCGGCGCTGATCTGTGTGTACAGAACGTATTCAAAGACCAGGTAAGCAATCGTGAGCAGCGGCCACGCCAAGCGCGGCCTCAAAATTGCCAAGACCGATAGCGCCAACTCCGCTGCAATCGCGAGTTTGTAGGTCAGCCCCAATTCCAGCGGCAAGTCCTGGATCACCGCGGGCAGATCATTGGGTGTGCCCTGCAGCAACTTGAATAGAGCGCCGGCCAGGATCCAGGCGGCGGCCAAGCGAACGGCCACGGCAGGAAGAAATGGGCTCTTGGGAGCGGGATCAGTCATTTGGCTGGCTACTTCTTGAAGTGAGAAAGCGTGGTAGGGGCGGGCACCCCGCGGCCTACGGGCGCGCGGAGGTCGCCGCGCAAAACGGGCAGACATTTTTCCTTGCGGGCTCGCCAACCTAAACTACTATCTACCGTAGTACTACGACTTGCGTAGGGAGAGCCCCCCCCTCCCGCCTGACGC
>JAJDES010000033.1 GCA_029259675.1 Planctomycetota bacterium | reverse complement strand
TTGGCATCGAATTGCACAGCGGCGTCAATCAAGCCGGGAATCAGATGCTTGCCGCTCAAATCGATCACCCGGGCCCCGGCCGGCAAGGTTTGATTCGCCTCCAAGACCGAGGTGATGCGCTCGCCCTCCAGCACCAGATTCTGCTGGCGCGCCCCTTCGCCGGCATCCATGCCGTGCAAGGTTGCGCCCCAGAGGACAATGACTTCTGCAAGGATTGTGGACATGGCTGCGGCAGATTACGGCAATGGAGGCCGGTCGCTAGACCCCGGCACGCCACGGGCTTCCATCGGGGCCCATAGGGTATGTGCTGTCCATGGCCCTTCCCGTGGGGCGCTACAGCAGCCACCTAGCCGGGGCCCGACCGCCGGGTCACGGCCCACGATGGCCTGCGAGAAGCTCGAAGCCTTGGCCCCCGGGCGTCAAAACGGATCTCGGACGAAGTCTAATGCCCATTGGTCGGTGACATGGAGCATTCCTACCCGCATACTATCCGCCCGATTTTCAAACGCTTGCAAATCGCCCGGGAGCCTTCTCCGGCGATATCTCGCGGTTGATTTTTCGGCTGCTTCTCGCTCTCTCCAACTTTCGCCCGCTGCAAGCCTCACTGTCCCTGCCCATGCGGTGCATGGACGGTTCATGGGGTGCGACCTGTTTCGGCCAATTCGGCTTGAATGCTTCCGTTTCCAGCTTGCCGGAACCAAGCCGACCGCAATCACACGTACCGGTCGGCGCACCCATCCTCGAACCACGCGTTTCACTGCCCATGTCGCTAGTCGCCCTGATCCACGACAAAAATTGGCAAGCTCTTGAGGAAGAATGGTCCAGCCTGATGCTGCAGGATGGTCCCCTCGATGATGTCTATGCCGCTCTTCGCTACGCGTCCGACCACAAGTCCATTCCGCGCTGCATGCCCCTGGTGCGCGAACATGCGGATGCTTTAGCCGACAAGCAACCGGCCGATGCCGCGCAAATGCTGGGCATCGCGCTGCTGGCCGGCGGCAATCCCGGAGAGTTGGTGGGCCCGCTGTTCAAGGCCGTCACCAAAGCCTGGGGCGATGAAGATTGGTACGCCCCGTACGCTGAGTTGGCCGGCTTGCACGAAAATGTGCAAGACATGCGCCAAGCTTGGCGCATGTTCTCGACCCTGCTCAAAATCGAGCCCGGCACGGCCATCGTGCACTCCAAGGGTTGGGGCGTGGGCGAGATCACGGACCTGGATCGTCCCGGTTTGGAAGTCGCCGTCAAGTTCAAGACCGGTCGCCGCGATCGCTTGCCGATCAAGAGCGCCGTTGAGATCTTTGAGGTCCTGCCCGAGGAGGACCTGCGTTCGTTGGTGGTCAAGAACCCCGACGAACTCGCCCGACTTCTGCGCGAAGAGCCGCTCGAAGTGCTGCGCAATGTACTCATGCGTTTCCGCGGTCGCGCGGGTTACGCCGTCATCAAGGGCGCACTCTTTCAACTGGGCGTCGAGGGCTCCAGCTTTAGCGGTTGGTGGCGTCGGGTTCGCAAGCACGCCGAAGGCAGCCCCTGGTTCGAAATCTCGGGCACGGCAACCAAGGCCCAGGTTCAACTCAACCTGCAAGCCGCCGATCCGGCCGAGAGTTTGCGCCGCACCCTGCGCCTGACCCACAGCCTGCGCAAAGTTCACAGTCGCGTGCGCGATCTGTTGGCCGGCGGCCACGTCGATGACGGCATGCGCGCCGCAGCCTTGGAAACCGTCGAGGCCATGGCCATCGAAGAGGGTCACCCCGAAGCGGATAAGTTGGCGTGTTGGGTGCTCTTGCGCGAACACCGCGAGGGAACTCCCGAGCCCCTGGCCGAACGCTTGAGCGAAGCGGCCGCCGCCGAACCTCCGAGCGACCCCTCGCAAGCGCCGCAGCTGTGGGAACTCTTCGGCATGCTGAACAACTCGCGCGACCAGGAGCGCTGTGTGCAGCTCTTGCACGAAATCATCCCGGACGAAGCTACGTACAAAAAAGAGGTCGTGACCAACCTTCAGCACGCCGCGCCCGGCATGGTGCGCCCGCTGTTGTCGGAGTTGATGGAGGCCAAACAGGGCACCCAACTGGTCGCCCAATACGTGTCTCTTTTGGCGCGGCCCTCACGCAACCCAACGCTTTTGGTTGCGTTGGCGGCCTTGGCCGAAAACGGCAAAATCGAAGGCGATATGCCAATTCCGGCCCACCGAGCGCAATCTCTGATTCGCTTGGCCGTGCACTTGGAAGCCAATCGCATCGGGGACACTTCCGCACAACGCGCGCAGACGAAATTGTCGGCACTGCTGACGGAGGGTTCGCCGAACCTATTGAAAAAACTGCTCAAGAAGGCGGGCACGCCGGCGCTGCGCAGTGCCATGCACCTGGCCGAACGCGGAGTCGACAGCCCGCTTGAGGGTGCGCTCACGAACTTGGTGGCGGAGATTGCGCCCGAGATTTTCCAGGAAACCGAAAAGCCTTTCTGGGAGACCGGCCTGTGGACGACCAAGATCGGCTTGCAGCTGTTGGAAGATCAACTGCGCGAGTTGGTGGAGGTCAAGCTGCCTGAAAACTCAGAAGCGATCGGCAAGGCCGCCAGCTATGGCGACCTTTCGGAAAACTCCGAGTGGGAAGCGGCCATTGAGGATCAGCGCAACCTGACCACGCGCGCGGCCGAAATCGAAGCCGACCTGCGCAGTGTGCAACTGCTCGAGAACGCCACGCTCCCCGCCGATGTGGTCTCACCGGGTAAGTCGGTCAAGTACCGCGACTTGGCATCCGGGAAAGAGAAAACCCTGCGCATTCTCGGCCCCTGGGACACGGTTGATGACGACATCATTTCCTACCGCGCGCCCCTTGCAGCAGGCCTGCTGGGCGCTCGTTCCGGTGATACCGTGCAAATCTCCCTGCCGGCAGGCGATGTCGAAGTTCTGCTGCTCGAAGTCGACTACGTGAAGCTGGGCTAGGCGACGGAAAGCTCACTCGCGACCCATCGAGAGGGTTCCCGCGGCTCACCCAGGGGACTCTCTCAGAATCACTGGCAGCAGCCCCCCCATGGGGCCAGGCCCACTAAGCATGGGCTATTAAGTAAGGACCATTGAGCTGAGGAGAGCCGGCTCTGGAGCCTCCGCTTGGCCCGGCCCTTTGGTCGCTATTTGAGCCTGCGGCCGCCAACGGCTGCTGGGCCCACGGGCAGGATTCCGCCTCGGATCGAGAGAAATCTGGCTTCAGGACCAGAAAAAAGG
>JAJDES010000320.1 GCA_029259675.1 Planctomycetota bacterium | reverse complement strand
GTCTTCAGCGTCCTGGGAGGAGGCGTACAGCAGGATGGCGAAGCCACCCAAAACGACGAGGAAGGGCACGACGAGCCAGGGCCAGTAATCTCGCAGGAATCTCATTTCTAGATGTATTCAGGCGGTTTTCGGGTGGAAAGCGGGTCGCTCCGTGCCAGGGCGGATGGCGCGTGGAGCAGGATGCTTCTTTTCAATATACCCCGCCGGATGGGGCGGGGGTCAAAGCTAGCTGCTGCAATCCCTTGGGGTGAGGTGGAAATTCGGTGCGGGCGAACGCATCCGCCGTCTGGGCACTACGGACCAACCATCTCGAAGTGAGCCGCTTCACTCGGGAGTGGGCGATCCAGCAACTGCCATTCACGGGCTCCACGCAAACGGCTCAGCAGCGGGCAGAGGGCACCTGGGAGCTCACCAGCCGCAGCCGGGCGTTTGCTGTCCGTCGTGCGCGGCAGCTCGCCCAAGATCAAGCCAATGGTGATGGGCGGAAATTCCGCTCACAGCCCGGGCACAAAAAAATGGGCACGGATCGATCCGTGCCCATTGGGGGTGTTTTGCGTTGCCGAGCCCGCAGGCCCTCGGAAACTCCCTAGAACAGGGTGTAGATGAAGGGCGCGATCAGTGGCGACGAGGCCGCGACGACGAGCAGACTGCCTATGGTGAGCAGGACAACGACCATCGGCATCAAGTACCAGTGCCCGCGTAGCACGAAGGCCTTGAGCAGCTCGCACATGGTGACGATGCGACTGCCCATTTTGTACAGGACCAGTCCGATGACGCCGATCACGATGGCGCCCATCAGAAGTTGGACTTGGCCCGGGCTCAACATGGTGGTGAGCTTGGCAACACCCAGGAATAGGCCGAAGACTGCGGAAAGCAGCAAGGCGACTTTGATCGGCGGCAACCAGATCGCCTCATCGCGGTAGGTCAGGGCGTAGGAGACGGTCAAAATCAGCCAGAGCGTTAGGAAGAGCTTCTGCCAGAAGGGGAGACCGGCGCCGCCGGAATCCGCCACAAAGGAGTCAATGTCGACCGTTGTCGTGGCGGTGTGCCCGGTGGGGAACACGCCCATCTTGTCCAAGTCGTAGTGCAGGAAGCGCGCCAGCTCTTTGGTGCCCGCTTCGTTGATGTGCCAATCGTCCCAGTAGTAAGTCTCGGTTCCGCCGGCCGTGGCGGCAGCCAGTGCCGAGGTCGGATCCAGGGCGTCCAAACCCACTTCGGCGGCCAGGTTGAGGAAAGTTTTGACGGGCTTGTCCGGCTGCCAATCGCCGGAGGATAGGCCCAAGCGCTTGTTGCCGACTTCTTCGCGGTACTTGGCGTCGACCACGCTGTGCGAAGGAATGGGTACGACAACGGCACGCGCGCCGAGCTTATTGGACGCTTGCTTGAGGGCCTTCAGCGCACCTTTGGTGCCGGCCAAGGAAGGTTGGAACCAATCCGGGGTTTCGTTGAGGAGGGCGCCGAATTCCTTGGGGATGGATGCCTCGCCCGGCTTGAAAAAGTGCGCCGACTGATCGACCTGGTCCTTGAACAGCATGCTGGTCAAAGCCCAGTCCTGGGTCCACTTCTTGGGCTTCGTGTCGGTCAGCGTGCCGGTGATGCGCTTGCCGTCCTCGGAGTAAGCCGGCTTTTGCTTGCCGAAGTAATCCTGCTGACCGTTCCAGTAGAGATCGTTCTCGTAGGGGAAAAGCAGCACCAAGTCGGGGTCGTATTCCTCGCCGTGCTCTTCCAACCACGCGACGCACTGATCGGTCGAGTAACCCTCGGTGCCCGTGTTGATCACTTCAATGCGGCGCTCTTCGGCACTCCACCACTCTTCTAAGTGGTCCACAAAGAGGTTCTCGCGATTGACGCCGAAGCCCAGGGTAAAGGAGTCGCCCAGGGCGATGACGCGGTAGGTACCCTCCGGTTTGGATACGTCCGCCATCGGATCGTCGCGCAGGCCCTGTTCATTGAATTCGAAGGTGACTTCGTACTCGCTGGTCTTGCGGGTGACTTTCTTCCCGGGGACCTTGCTCCAGCCCAACGCGGAGTCGAACTGGTTCAGCGTCTTGGGCGGGCCCAAGCGCATGATGCGCAGTCCGCCTTCGAATACGAGCAAGGCGATGGCAAGGCTGACGACTATCGAGAGTAAAACGTTGAAAGCGCGCATGGCGGCGAATGGTACGGGGCCCGTCGTGGGCCGATTCGAACGTGAGTGGGCGGGTGTGTCGGTCGTTGGAAAGCGCGTGCGGGCTAGCTGACCATCTCGGTCACCGAGTCACCCTGGTGACGCAAGGTGAAGCGCGTTTCGGCGATCTTCTTCTTGGCGTCGGCCTTGACGATGAAGTTGTTCATGAACAAGTAGTCCATGCCCGACAGGCTGAAGGTGTTGAAGGCGTGCGAGGGGTCCTCGACGATCGGCTCACCTTTCAGGTTGAAGGAAGTGTTCATGACCACCGGAACTCCGGTCATTTCGCCGAAGATTTCGATCATGCGGTGATAGTCCGGATTGGTCTCCTTGTAGACCGTTTGCAACCTGCCGGATCCATCCTCGTGGGTGATGGCCGGCAAAACATCGCGCTTTTCTTCGCGCACGGGGCAAACGTAGAGCATGAAGCGTCCGGGCCACCAATCGGCGGCCTTTTCGAACTCAAAGAACTCGTTGGCGCGCTCTTCGAGCACCGAGGGAGCGAAGGGTCGGAAGGCTTCGCGGAACTTGATCTTGGCGTTCAGCTTTTCCTTCATCTCCGCCTTGCGCGGATCGGCGATGATCGAGCGTGCGCCGAGTGCGCGCGGGCCCCACTCGAAGCGTCCGCGGTACCAGCCGCCGACGAAACCGTCGACGAGCGATTTGGCGACAAACTGCAGGAACTCCTCGGTGTCTTCGATGTACTCGTACTCGATATCGTTGGACTCGAGGAAGCTGCGGACCTCGTCGTCCGTGTACTCGCTGCCGAGGTAGGCGTGGGTCAAGCCCGGGCCGCGCGGTTGATCCAGCAGGTGGTTGTAAGCCCAGAAAGCCGCGCCCACCGCTCCACCGTCATCGCCGGGGGCGGGGTGGATGTAGACGTTTTCGAAGGGGCTCTTGGTCAGCACCTTGTAGTTCGCAACGGAGTTGAGCGCCACGCCACCGGCCAAGCACAGGTTTTTCATGCCCGTTTCCTTGTGCAACCATCCGGCCATCTTCAGCAGGATCTCTTCGGTCACGCGCTGGATGCTGGCGGCCATGTCGCAGTAGTACGGGTCGAGCGACTTGTCGCTCTTCTTCGGATCCCGCGGCGGGCGCCCGAAGTGCTCGCCGAAGGCATCGGTGAGCGTGGAGTCGCGCGAGTAGTGGTACGCGAAGTACTTCATGTCCATCCACAGGCTGCCGTCTTCGCCGACGTTGAGCAGCTCGTAGATCTTGTCCACATACTGGGGATTGCCGTACGGGTGCATACCCATCAACTTGTACTCGCCCTCATTGATCTCGAAGCCGCAATAGGCCGTGAAGGCCGAGTAGAGCAAGCCCAAAGAGTGCGGGAAGCGCAGCTCCTTGATGACTTCGATCTTGTTGTCGCGGCCGACACCGTAGGTGGCCGTGCTCCACTCGCCTGCGCCGTCAACGGTCAGGATGGCGGAGTCCTTGAAGGGCGATGTGAAGAAGCTCGAGGCCGCATGGGACATGTGGTGCTCGGCGAAGAGCAGCTTGGAGCTGGGGATGCCCAGCTGCTTGCTCATCATCGACTTGATCCAAAGCTTGTCCGTGACCCAACGCTGCATCGATTCGCGGAAGACCGCCGCCGAACGCGGGAAGGTCGCCATGGC
>JAJDES010000319.1 GCA_029259675.1 Planctomycetota bacterium | reverse complement strand
AGAGTCCACCTTGCGCGGGGAAGGAGTTTTCCAGCATGGAGTAGATCACGGCGCCCATGCTGTACAGGTCGAACTTAGCGCCGTCGACCTCATGCACCTTGACTCCCTGCATGGCGAGTTTGACCATTTCCGGATCGCGGAAGTACTCCGTGCCGTGGGTGGTCAAGGTCATGGCTGAGCGCAGGGAAGTAACCAGGCCGAAATCTACCAGGTGTGCGCCGCCGTCGTCGCTGATGATGATGTTGGTGGGCTTGATGTCCTTGTGCCAAACGCCCGTGGTGTGGAAGCGATCGAGAGTCATCAGCAGTTGACTTGAGAAATGCAACGCTTGGCTGAGCTCCTTATCCTTGAGCCCATCCTCTGCTGAGTTGAGATGCAGTCTGCGAGTTACTTCCGCCAAGTCGGAGCCCGGCACGAAGGGCATGACGTAGTAGAAGCTGTCCGACTCAAGCTTGTGATCCAGAATCAATCCAAGCTTGCGTGCCGCATCAAGCGATCGACTCTCGCGCACGATTTGCGGCAGGGTCGAGCCGTCTTCCAAGGAAAAAGCTTTGATGACGATTTGCCCGGGGCAGGTCGTGCCTGCGCGCGAGAATTCATCAGCTTTCTCAGGGGTAAGCTCGCCGAGGAACAGGCGGGCCCCCGAGCCTCCACGCGGCAGCGAGCCGATTACGCGATAACCGGGGAAGCGGTCCGCTCCGCCCTTGGGGCGATCCGCGCCGGGGGAGTGAGCGACGACATCGGGCAAGCGCCCTTCGATACCTTCGATCAAGGGGGTCAAACCCAGTAGCTTGATGGGATTGCCAAGCAGGACGCGGTACAAGCGCACGCAGGCTTCACGAATCTCGCGCTCAAAGGCGCGGCCGTAGTGGTTTGCTGCGGACCAACGACCCACGCAAACATTGCCGATCACGGGCGGCACCATAAAAAGGCTGGTGAGCGCAGCGCCGGCAAAGCGCAGGGTGTCGAGCACCGAGTTGCGCACGAAAGTCACGATTCTGTGGGTCGTGTTGCCGACACCGCGAAAGCCCCATCCGATCCCTTTTCCCAGGCCCGAAATCAGACTCCAAAGGACCCAGCCAATACCCAAGAGAATCTTGTAGACAAGCCAAATGGCAAGCACGGGGAGGCTTATGGCTAATAAGGCCATAGTCAACAACATCAAAAGGGTTCCGATTCCGTTGACCATTTTGGATTCCTAGGTTCTCTCTGGGGCTCGCCTAAGGTGCCTTTTAGCTCTCGTCTTGGCTGGACTCAAAGCGGCTCAATTCAAGCTGTTCCCTATGGATTTCAGCGATGGCCTCATCAAATAGGGTGTCGTCGGCTTTGGTGGGATTCAGCTCGATGCCATTTCGCAGGGCCTCGCCTTTTTCTTCCTCCGTAAAGCTGAATTTGCCAATCACTTGCGCCAGGTTCTCCCTAAGTAGGGCGCGCACCTTGGCCAAGCGCCGTGTGATAGTGGCCTCACTCACGCGCAGGAGCTTGGCCACGTCGCGGCCCGATTGGCCCTCGAGGACGCGCATGCGGTAAATGGAGAAAGCGACGAATTCGCATTCTCGCTCCGTATTGCGGATCGCGGCGACTACTTTGGCTGCGAAAACAGAGCGCTCGTAACTCTGATCGGGGCTCGGGTTGTCGGAGGCTCCGGCCCATTCTGCTTCAAGACTGATGGGCTTGACTCCAGACCCACGCTTGATGGCCATGCGGCGGTCCATCTCGCCCCCGAACGTGTATTTTGCGATTGCCAAGAGCCACGTGGAAAAGCGCGCTCCCCGGGAGGGGTCGTGTTGGTCAATCGCAGTGGACAGGGCCGCCAGGGTCTCTTGAGAAAGGTCTTGGACCGTCTCAATGCCGATTCGACCCCGGCCCCACTTGCGCAACTGCGCTCTCAGGATGGGCCCGAATATTTCCCAAAGCTCAAACCAGGCATCGGGGTCTCTGGAACGCAGGCGGGAGATAAAGCCCGTTGTGAGATCTGTGGATTTGGAATTCATGGTGGAGGGGGGAGGCCCTTTTCAATCCTAGTCACGTTGGGACCGGGGAGTCATTCTCCAAAAATCGTTGATTGTCCTGAAATTCGCCAGCAGACCTCCCCAAGAACTTCGCGACGCCCCACTGAGGGGACGGAAACCCACTCCACGGCTTGATCCAAAGGACTAAGAAGTCATGAGCATTGCCAAGAAATTGATCCGGACGAGCATCGTTGGGGGCGTGATCGTTGGAACGCTGGTCGGAGGAACTGCGCTTCTCGCCGGCCCCCAGCGCAGCGCCGCCATCTATCACCAAGTGACGGACCACGTTGTCTCAATGATCGACAACAACATTGAGGACCCCGTTGCATTACGCGCTCAGCTGAAGAATCTCGAGAATGAGTATCCCGAGAAAATCTCTCAACTAAGGGGAGATCTCGCTGAGCTCCAAGAGCAAATCAGACAACTTGAACGGGAGCGTGCAATTTCAGAGCGCGTCGTCGAGTTGGCGAGCAGCGACCTCGAAGCTCTCGGCCCCGAACTGGCCTCAGCCAAGAGTCAAAGCATGCGGAATGGAGCGAGCCTCGCCTCAGTCCGCTTTGACAGTCGCGTGTACACCTTGGACCAGGCGGAATCTCGCGCTCGGCAAATTCGCCAAACGCAAGTCGTCTACTCCAACAAAGCTTCCGAGGCCAGCCACGATCTCATCTATCTCCAGCAACAGCACGAACGCATTGTCGAAATTCTGGACCAACTGGAAGGCGAGTATTCGCAATTCCAAACTCAAGTTTGGCAACTTGAGCGCCAAGTTGACGCCATCGCACGCAACGAGCGATTGATCAAACTGGTGGATCGTCGCCAACGCACGATCGACGAACTTTCGCGCTTCGAAGTCGCCAGCTTGGATCACATGGTGAGCCGACTCTCTGAATTGCGCTCGCGCCAAGAAGCTGAACTGGATGTAATTACTTCCGATCAGCGTCGCACGGACTACGAAAGCATGGCCCGCATGCACATCGGCGAAGAAACCAGCGGTGACTTGTTCTACGAGTTGGAATCAGCCCCGATCCAAGAACTCGTTCCTCTGCGCTAAGAAAAACGGGGACTGAGTCCTCGGCCCACAGGCCGCCGCAACCGAACTTACGGTTGCGGCGGTTTTTTCGTAATTCTTGATTATGGCCGGCAGGCGCAAAGGGCCTTCTGAGCCTTTCCTTGCAGCCGGTGTCAGTGTGCCCTGCGGATGCACTTGTCCTTGCGGCTCCATTTTGCTCCGGGAATCGGGGGCGACATTGATGAGCCGATGGAGACTTTGGACCGGGAATGCTTGTGCTTCTTGCGTTTGAGGTAATGCTCTGCGGCACACCTCGCTCAAGCGATGTGAATCGCAATGAGGCATCAATCATCTGGACGACGCAAGCTCGGCTTGTCCCTGGCCGCAACCACCGTTTGCATGTGGGGCATTCTGCCACTGGGCCTAAATGTGGTGCTGGGCGCGATGGATGTTTGGACCATCAGCTGGTACCGCTTCAGCATGTCGGCGGTTGTGTTGGCCATTTGGTTGGGGCTGAGGGGCGAGTTGCCACGCTTGAGCGTGCTGGCGAGGCGTGGGGGGCTGCTGTTGGCGCTGAGTACCTTGGGCCTTTGCGGCAATTACGTGGCCTACTTGAAGGGCCTCGACATGACGTCGCCGGCCACGGCGCAAGTGCTGATCCAGTTGGCACCTCCGCTGCTCTCGCTGGGCGGGCTGATGCTTTTTCGCGAACGCTACAGCACTTGGCAATGGCGCGGATTCGCCACGACACTGGTCGGGCTGGGGCTCTTTCATTGGCTGCGCTTGCAGCGTACTGGCGTCGATGTTTCCGAGCTCAATCTTGGGGCGGTTGTGATTGTGTTTGCGGCCCTGGCTTGGGCCATTTACGGGCTGGCTCAGAAGCAGCTCTTGGGCAAGCTGACTTCACAGCAAATCATGCTGTGCATTTATTTCGGCAGCGCGCTACTGCTCACGCCTTTTTCGAGGCCGGCCGACATCGGACTCTTGAACGGCTTTGAACTGTGCATGTTGATCTTCTGCGGCTTGAACACCGTTATCGCGTACGGGGCGTTCGCTGAAGCGCTTGAACATGAGGACGCTGCAAGAGTGGGAGCGGTACTGACCATTACTCCCTTGGCCACGGTTGCGGCCGTTTATTTTGCCAGCAGCACTTGGCCGAATCACATCGCTTCGGATCCAGTCAGTCTTGCGGCACTAGGTGCCGCGTGCATGGCCGTTGCGGGCTCAGCGACAACGGCTTTGGCCGGTGCCAAGCGGCGCCGAACCGTATTGCCGGACGAAGAAGTACCGAAGCAAGCGACGTAAACCGGTCACCGCTCCGAAGTGTCGCAGCGCATCCAAACAACCAGTTGTGGAAGCGCTGATGCAACGGAATCTCGGACCTCTAGCCTGGACAATCCGATCGCGCGCCAACTGGCATGGCGCAGTTCGATATTTTCGGGGCGCTCCTTGAGGGCCACGCGAACGGCACCCGAAGCGTCGCTCACGAACGACTTGTTGCCGGCTATTAGCTCGACAGCTTCAATCGGAGTTGCCTGGATGACTTCAAGCTCCAATGGCTTGCCTGTCAGGCGCGGCGCCTGTGAAGTGGGCGCTTCCCTCAACAGGATTAGCGCTCCCCAACCGTTGCTGAGCACGGACTCCAAATCGCGCCCAGTCTCGCTCTTCACAAAGTCATCTTCATTGGCGAATTCAGGGGCCTTGCCGGGGCTTGAGATAGCAATGTCGAGCGCTTGGTCCGTGGGGTATGAGCTCCAACGCTCCCGTGGTGGAGTTTCCGGCGCCCGTAGTAATTTGGGTTTACCCGGGGCCGAAGTTACGGAAAAGCTATCGAGGGGCGCATCGTCCTCTTTGCTGTGGGCGGTGATGCGCAGTGGAGCGGCCCTTGCAAAGCCGCTGCATTCAAACTGAACGACGTCTGTCGAAGATTGAATGAGGTAGCGATCCGGCTGCCAATTGTGGATCCCGCCCAGGTCCACGGCCCGCAATTCGAAGCTGCCGTCGAGAACAGCGTCGATGCTGAAACTTCCCGTCAGGCTCCCATCTGAAAGGGGCTCGAGCGCGACCCAAACGGAACGTCGCAAGGAGCCTCCGTCGGCAGCGGCGACATTCACCAACGCAGCGTCTCCCCGGTGGTCCAGCTGACAGGACATTTGGCCGCGGATGGATTGTGAAGGTCGAATCGATCCCAACAAAATCGTTTCCAATTCTTGCCTGCCCGAATTCAGCTCGAAGGCAACTTGGTGACGGGGGCGAAGGGCCTTTTCGATTTGCAGGGTGTAACTTCCCACGGGTGCGGGCGGCAGTTCGAAGAATCCGCTTGAATTCGTGCGCGTGCGAACGAATTCCAAGGGTGCCCCTTTTGAACGATCGACCGTTTGCGAGACCAACCTCACAATTGCCCCGGCAACCGGTTCTCCACCGGCTGTGGCAACACGGCCTTGGACTTGTCCGATTCGGCTTGGGCTTAGGACGAGGGGTTTGGGCGCAATGCCGGTTGTTCCGATGACGGGGGCTTCCGCCGTCCATGCGTCATCTGGACTGTTCAGTTGAAATACGCACCACTCTCCGTCGGCCGCTTTCTGCATGGAAGCTTCGGGGCCGAACCGAACCCAGGGGCGCTCACCGACTCGAATTCCGTGCCAAGGGCCGAAGCGGTCCGGTTGCGGTGCGGGAGTCGTGGCTAAAGTCCATGCTCCGCCGCCTCGATGCTCCAGCCTTCCGGCCAAATCGGACTGAAAGGAGCGCTGAACCAAACGGGCCTTCCAGGAAGAGTCGAACTCCGGGTTGCGAACATCCAAAAAGTACGTCGGGCCCAGGCTCACCCGCAGGACCCAATTCCGATCGAGTGCGAAGTCGTCGGAGTGGGGCAGAGCAATCGCAAGTATCCTCTGACCGGCGAGCGGATCCACATCGAAGATTTCGGTTCTCCAGCCGGTCGCGGGCAACCAGTCGTCGTGCGCAAATCCTCCTGCGGCATCGCTGCGCAATTCCAACGCTTCGGGCAAGGATTCGTGCCGCAGTCGAATCAACAGCTCGGGCGCGGGTTCGGTTGTTTCCGCATCCAAGATATGACCTTGTAGGAGCCGGCTGGCGCTCATGCTCAGCCGAATTTCGGTACCGGCCAACTCTGCATCGGTTAGCGCTCGTGCCGCTTCCCGGGGCCAGCCCGCCGCTCCCGCAAGGACTTCAATTCGAGCGGCTTGGTCTGTGGGCCATTCCAATTGGAAGCGACCATCGGCAGCGCAGGTTGTCGTTCGCTCCAAAGATCCATCCTCAGCCGACACCCTTACCTCTGCAAAGCTAGCGGGGCGATCCAGTTCGGGGCACTTGCACAGACCGTGCAAGGCTGTCGTTAGGGCTGCGCTTGAGCTTGCGGCGGCACCCGTTGAAACGGAGTGGGACAACTCTTCAAGCGGTTCTGGTCGGGGCTTCTCCGCAGCGGCCTGCGTCCCATCCGCCGGCCAAAGTCCCCAGGGCCGTATCCACAGAATGAGGAACAGAAGCATGCAGAGGCCGCCGACTTTCAGAAGCTTTTCGAGTGGCCGTTTAGGTTTCGCTGCTTGCATGGAATCGAGCGGGCCATCCGAACGGCGGCCCGAAGCGAGCTGAGATTGGATCATTTCGCCCCTGGGCTGCCAAGCTGGAGTGCCCAATGGGCGGTCCACTGAAGGGCAGGCCGGGGGAGTGCCTGACTGCCCCCTGGAATCGCGTTATGCTCACTTAGGTCATGTCATCATCCAGTCCCCAGGGCTGGGACCTCTGGTGGTCCCTCATGAAGCGCGCCCTCAGCAAGCGCTGTCCGCAATGCAACCAAGGCCGTCTATTGGCCGGCTACGCCAGTTTGCGGGAAAGTTGCGACCATTGCGGTTTGATTTACCGTCGCGAACAGGGGGCTATGACCGGTTCGATGTACGTGACTGCGGTGGTGACCGAAATCTTTGCCATGTTGCTGGTCGTGCTCATGTACTTCTTTACCGATTGGGGCAAGGCTGTAGCGCTTCCGGTCGGGCTGAGTTTGACTTTGATTTTTTGCGTCCTGTGCATGCCCTTTGCGATGGTTTTTTGGGTTGGCGTCGAGTACTTCACGGATCTCCGCAACGGAGAGAAGTGGGCCAAACCGCGCTGGAATGAACCCGAGCCGCGCTAAGGACAACCGTTCGAAGCGCCGGCCAGTCCCGAACTTGCCGTTCACCGCTGCCGAAGGGCGGAGCCGCTTTCATCAGCCCAGCCAGCAATTCCAACATTGCCCGAATTACCCGAAGTCGAAACTGTTGCGCGCTTGATTCGGCCCGCCTTGGAGGGGCGACGAATTCAAGCCGTGGACGTTCGCTGGCTGCGCAGTTTGGGCGGCTTGAGTCGCGCGCGCTTTGCCAAGTGTGTCGTTGGCCAAAAGTTGACGCGCATTTGGCGCCGAGCCAAATACATTGTCTTTGACCTTGAAGACGACCTGGGCCGCAGTGCCGGTTGCCTCGTCGGGCACCTGCGGATGACCGGGCGGATGCATGTTGAGAAGCAGGACGTCGAGCCGAATCCCTACACGCGCATCTCGCTCGATCTCGATGACGGAAACCGTTTTCACTTTATCGATGTGCGCAAGTTCGGTCGCTTGACGTGGGCCGCCGAGCCCGGCCAGGTCTTTGCAAGCTTAGGGCCCGAGCCCCTGGGCGATGAATTCCGTGCCGAATGGTTTTCGGCGGCATTGCGCGAGCGCAAGCGCATGCTCAAGCCGCTGCTACTCGATCAAAGTTTCCTGGCCGGACTGGGAAACATCTATGTAGATGAGTCCTTATTTCGAGCCGGCTTGCATCCGCTTCGACGCAGCGACCGTGTCCCACGCGCCCGCGCTTTCGAATTGCATGCGGCGATTCAGTCCATTCTGCGGCAAGCAATCGAGCGTGAAGGTTCGAGCTTCGACACCTTCTATCGCACGCCCGAGGGGCAGCCGGGCAGCTACCAAGCTCAATTTCAGGTCTACGGTCGGACGGGAAAACCCTGCCGCACCTGCGGCCGCTCGATTCGCAAGATCACCGTTGGGCAAAGGGGAACGCACCTGTGTACGCGCTGTCAGCCCGCTCCACGGGCCAAATCAACGACCTAGGACTTCGGCGCGACCGCAGTTTTTCCAAATTGATCGGTCCGCTAAGGGCTCGGATCCGCAAACTCTTGCGCTCTCGCCGCCATCTGCGGCAGCTGTCCATGAAACCCCGGGGCGTCGCCGACGACTCGGATCAAGATCCCCACGAGCCGGTTCGCATTCCGATGATCGAAGTAAGTGATTTCAAGCGCGGTCTCTGTCTTCTGTACAAGAGTTCCCCCTGCATGATCGTGGACGTGAGTTTCAGCACGCCGACAGCTCGCGGGGCTTCCGTCATTGCAAAAACGCGCTTGCGCAATTTGCTCACGGGGCAGTTAATGTCGGATTCCATGCGCAGCGGCACAACCTTCGAGCCGGTTGACGTTGAGCAGCACGAAGCCAACTACCTCTATAGCGACGGATCGCGTTGGTACTTCATGGACGGAGTCACCTTCGAGCAATTCGATCTTGGAGAGAGCGATTTGGGAGATGCCATCGGCTACTTGCTGGACGGTATTGAGGGCCTGCGGGCCCAGATTATCGATGACAAAGTTGTCGGCATCTTGATGCCGAATACAGTCGATTTGGTCGTGACCGAAACCGATCCCGTCATTAAGGGTGCGACAGCCAAGGCCCAGCTCAAGCGCGCCGTATTGCAGACGGGTCTGGAAATTCAAGTGCCGGCTTACTTGACCGCTGGTGAAACGGTTCGCGTCGATACGCGCGACGGGCACTTTGTGGAGCGCGTGCGAGACTAGTTACGCAAAGGCGAGTTTGTTGCAGCGCCGAAAAACGGCGCACCGAGCGCGCGGGCTCCCGGTGAGCAACCATGTGAATGCGGCGCTACGATTGGGCGCCGGGGCTCCGCTCAAGTCTTGGCTGCGCTGCGCGCCTTCCACAGCTTTTGCAGGCCCTCGCTTTGGGGCCACTGATACGCGCACATGGACAGGTAAAGGGTCACGTCTTCCGGCGTGTGCTTTTGATCGAGCTCGGAGACCGTTGCTTCCAGCTTGCTCTCGTCCGGAAGGCCCTCTTCGACATCCTCGATCATGCCCTCGTCGTGTTCGATACCGGTGGCGTCGAGGAAGTCTGTGATCAAGTCGCGATTGGTCTTGATCAAGTAGCTCCCGAGCAGCTCATAGGCCAAATCGGAGCGATGCTGCAGCAGGCTCCGCGCCTTCTTCGCACGTTGATCCATCGGCAACTTGCGTATCGCTTGGGGACGAAATTTGAGCAGCTTCGCCACTTCACCGTCGAGCGGGCCAAATCCGCGCTCGGCCAAGCACTCGTAGATGTGAAGGAAACGTTCGGGCGAAGTGTCGTTCAGATATTCGTCGACAGGCTGCATCGGCTAAGTATCGGTGAGGGGTTCGGGCGCCGGGCGCGGATCACCAGGCGGGGGCGCGAATTCTAGCGGTATCGTGCCCGTTCGCGCGATTGTTCAAGGGCGGGTGCCGGCGGCTGCCCCTTCCATGGCCGCCTAGGGAGTGCCGGACTCGCGCACAGGCCCCGGCCAGACCTGCGGCTTGGGCTTGGGCACGCTCGAGGCTAGGCTGCCGGGCCGCCGTCGGGAGGGGATGTCATGCTCAGAACCGAATCCAACGAAGATCCAGTCCGTCAATTGGCTCGTCGCCGCGATGGTTCCTACGCGGCGCTAACGGCGCTTTTTTGCGTGGTCTTGGTGTTGACCAACATCGTTGGAGTCAAGCTATTCGAAGTGTTTCCAGATGGGCGCCCCGCCTGGATGCCCGGCTCGGGGCCCCTGGCGTTGACAACCGGAATCCTGACCTACCCGCTGACTTTCCTGGCAACCGATTTGACGGCGGAAGTGTGGGGCCGCCGCAAGGCCGAAATCATGGTGTGGTTCGGCTTTGGGATGAGCGTCCTGATGCTCGGTATTGTGCACATCGCCAAGGAATTGCCTCCCGCGTCCATTTGGAGCTCCGAAACCTTGGGGCCGAAGGAGCTGCAGTCCGCATTTGAAGTCACTTTTCAGTATCCGGCGACCCTGCTTTTTGCATCGATGTCGGCCTACTTGATTGCTCAACTTTTTGATGTGCGCCTGTACCACTTTTGGTGGCGCGTCACCAAAGGGCGCCACATGTGGATTCGCAACAACGGCTCGACCGCAATCAGCCAACTTGTGGACACCATCGTTGTCAATTCGATCTTCCTGCCCCTGGCCTTCGACATGCCCTGGAGCGCTGTGATGGAAGTGATTGTTGCCGTCTATGCTTGCAAGCTCTTGTTGGCCGCCCTCGATACTCCCCTTATCTACTTGGGCCGCGGGATGCTGCGCAAATTTCTCAAGCTCGAGTCGGATCGGGCGCCATCGGGCGCACCCTTGGCCTGAGGGGCCGGGAGCGTGGCCATTCAGGGGATGTGGTCGCCCGGATTCCCGGTCTCAATCCGGTCGCTGGGCGAGCGAGGGCCGTGGGGCAGCGGATTCAACCCCGCGGACTGGGATTGAGGGCGCTCGGCATCGACCAAAGGCTCCTGGGTGTCCAGGAAGCAACCCTAACGCCATTCGGGTCCATTTCCGCAGTTCAAATGTTCGATGGGACCGGAGCGGCTGGGCAGTTGGGGTGACCTGGAGTAGCATGGCTAGCTAGCCGAGCGCGATCAGGGCTGAGAAACCGTTTCTCGCCCGCCGCAAGGAATCGCTTCAAACAAACCCAAGAAGTGACAATTTCCACCAACTGCCGATCACAATTGCTCGTCAGTCTCGTAACCGATCCACAAGCCGGACCTCCTCTCGTTGACACGGGTCACCCGACTCAGCTTGGACCGGCGCTCGGCCTTTAGGCTCAGATTCACCGCAACACCTCGACGGACGCAACCAGGATCGGGCCCTCAAACCGGCCCATCTCGAATAAATTCCCATGACAATGAAGTTCACAACATTCGCCCTCGCCCTCGCTCTCTTCGCAGCGCCGGCGGACGCACAATCCTGCGACAAGGCTGCTAAGAAGAGCTGTGATGCGGCCACCCTCGCCAGTGTAGAGGCCGAAAAGGCCGGTTCCTGCACCAAGACCGAAGCCGCTGCCAAGTCCGAGTGCTCGGAAGCCTAAGCCACCCTCGCCTCCGGCGGTGAAGAGTTCTCGTAGGCCAAGTCGGAATGCTCTTTCGCCAAGGCCACCCTTGCCGCCGCCGGTGAAGAGTGCTCGAAGGCCAAGTCAGAATGCTCAAGCGCCAAGGCCACCCTTGCCGCCGCTGGCGAAGAATGCTCAAAGACCAAGGCCACATTGGCTGCCGAGGGCGAATGCTCCGGTGCCAAGGCTGAGCTTGCTGCCGCCAAAGAGCCTTGCGTGCGTCGTCAACTTGCCACCCTCATGACCGAGACCCGCATTTCCGGCGTGATGGTCAAGGGCAAGAAGCTGATGAAAAAGGACGCCTACGCAGCAGTGGAGGCCGCCCTCGTCAGCACCACCGCAACCCGCATCAAGGCAGCCTGTGAGGAAAGCCGCAACTGCGAGAAGACCCTCGCCTCCAACGTTGATAAGGCCCTCTCCTCGGGATGCATCCTCAAAGAATTCACCAGCTTGGTGAAGGCCGGTGAGATCGAGTCCATTGTCGTGGGTGACTTCGTTCTCAGTGGTGACGAGGCCATCGGTGGTTTGAAGGTTCTTGTGGCATCCAACGCCTTTTGGGCTGAGTGTGGCTTCGACATGAGCAAGAAGGACGGAGCCACCCAGGCCAGTTCGGAAGCTTCATGCGAATCCAAAGCAGCTTGCAGCACCGAGGCCGCCGCTAAGTCCGAATGCGGAACGAAAGCAGCTTCCAGCAAGGAGTGCTCGACCGAAGCCGCAGCCAAGTCTGAGTGCAGCACCGAAGCAGCAGCCACCAAAGAATGCTGCTCGACCGAGGCCGCAGCTAAGTCCGAGTGCGGAACGAAGGCAGCAGCCACCAAGGAGTGCTCAACCGGGGCCGCAGCCAAGTCCGAGTGCAGCACCAAAGCAAGTGCCGAGGCCGGCGAATGCTCGAAAACCAAAGTCAGCAACTAGACTGATTTTGCGCGCGTTCGCCCACAGGGGCGGATCGCTGAGTGAATAAACAAGAAGAGCGGCGTCCCCAGCGGGCGCCGCTCTTCTTTTATGTCCACTTGATCTAGTAACGACTCTGAATGCTATAGCCGCAATGAATCGGTCACTCGCCGGCAATGAACTTGCGCAAGCCTCAGCAAGTTGGATGACTAGACGTTCAATCCGAACCAAACATCAACTGCACCACCAGGAGAGGCTAACTGGATTAATGGTCGCTGCAGTCGTGCTGGTCGTCGGCCGCAGCCAAGTGCTCGGCAACTTCTTCCTCGGTTGCTTCGCGCACGCTGAGGACTTTCAAGCTGCAGCCGACTTGCACACCGGCCAGGGGGTGGTTGGCGTCCAAGTCCACGGCATCCGGCGAGATCGCAATGACGCGCATGTCCAGGGAGTCGACGGGATTGCCATCCTCATCCTCCAGTTCGATCGGCAGCAAGTCTCCGGGGACTATTTCGGCGTCGGCCGGTAGGTCGGCGCGGGGAACGCTGAAAAGCCCTTCCGGATCGTGATCACCAAAGGCATCTTCGGGTTCCAGGGTCAGGTCGAGCTGCTCGCCGGCGCTGCGGTTTTCGAGGGCGCGTTCCAGCCCAGGCAACATGAGGCCATGCCCGTGCAGGTATTCGAGCGGGCCATCTTCCTCTGAAGCCTCTACAGCCTCACCCTGGGGGTTGCGCAGCTCGTACTCGATCTCGACCAAACAGTTCTTGGAAATCTTCACTTCGGTTCCTTTATGGGGTTGTTCTTCTTGATGTTACTGGCAGGCAAGGACGGGGCATTCTCCCGCAAATAGGTGTAGCCCCTTAGTCCTTGCTCGTAATGGGCCATCAATGCGGCCGCGTCTTCAAAGCTGATGCGATCTTGCTCAATGGCCGCTTCAATCCGGCGGCGTACATTGTTTTGCAATTCACGGTCGTCGTAGGCCATGTACGACAGAACTTCTTTCACTCGGTCTCCGCGCACGACATGCGAAATACGCGGTTTGCCGGTGTCGCCCAGTCCGACGTGCACGGCGTTGGTGTCGCCGAGCAAGTTGTGGATGTCGCCCATGATTTCCTGGTATGCGCCAATCAAGCAAAAGGCCAAGTAGTAGGGTTTCCCCGGCTCCTTGTGATGCAATTCGAGCGTGTTCTTGACACCGTGCAATCCAATGAAACGGTCAATCTTCCCATCCGAATCACAGGTGATGTCACCCAAGATCGCCCTGCGAGTCGGTTCTTCGTTATGCCTGTGAATGGGCACCACGGGGAATAATTGATGAATCGCCCAGGAGTCGGGCATGGATTGGAAAATGGAGCAATTTATGTAGGCCATATCGGCCATGTCGCGCTCGAGATCCTTCAGGTCATCCGGCACGAACTCCAGCTTGCGCGTTTCGCGCAAAATCTCATTGCACGTGCGCCAATAATACTCTTCGCACAACGCGCGAGTTTCCAAATCAACTTGACCCACATTGAAGAGCGTGAGCGTCTCCTCGCGCAGCTGCAAGGCGTCGTGATAGGACTCCTGGTAGTTTTCGGAAGTGACCGACACCGATAAATCGCGCAGGTACCTCAAGGTCTCCGGAGCGGCATCGGGCAGCTCGTTTGGGGCTTCCTGACTGGAGAAATCGGAAACGCCAATGACATCGGTCACCAGGAGCGAGTGATGGGCCGTAAGGGCCCGCCCGGATTCGGTGACCACGGCAGGCGCCGCAATTTCAGCTTCTCGGCAGGCCTCGACGAGGTGGAAGACCACATCGTTGGCGTACTCCTGAATCGAGTAATTGCGCGAAGAATCAAAATCCGAAAGCGAGCCGTCGTAATCGACACCG
>JAJDES010000318.1 GCA_029259675.1 Planctomycetota bacterium | reverse complement strand
CCTGCGCCAAAACCCAACGTCCTCTCCGCTCATTCGCTGCCGTGTGACTAACCAACGCGGGGCCGCGCCGCCTTTTGCTGCGCGGCCCCGCTGCTTTGGATTCGCCATGCCGGGGAACCAGAGATCCCCATTGGATTGCTGCGCTGAATCCATGGCGACCCAGCAGTCGTCCAGCGAAGCTCCCGCCTCAGCAACCGGCAAGCCCAAGGCCCAAGCATCCCTCATGCGGCCCCATTTAGCACTCTCCATAAAGCCTCCCCCTGTAAAGCCCAAATGCCCTAGGATCGAGCTATCCACGGGCTTGCTGTCGCGTGGAGCAACAACGATGAAGGCGCCATGTTCACATTCGAAAGGCTCGCCATGACCTCAAGAGCAACTTGGAAATTTCAAGCGTCGTGGGCACTTCTGCTGCTTGTGGCCGTCTCTCCGAGCAACCCAAGCGCGGACGAGAACCCAAAATTGCTTCGCACCGGAGTCGCAACCTGTGAGCCCTACATCTCCTTTCAAGACGCCGTAGATTTGGCCCAAGACGGCGATGCCATCGTTGTCACTTCGGGCACGGGCGGTGCTGTCATTTCGGGCAAGTCATTGATTGTCACGGCCGATGCACCCGCCGAATTGCACAATGTCCTAATTGAAAACCTTGCGACCGATCAAAGCGTTGTCTTGCACGGCTTGAATCTGCTCAACAATGGCAATGGAAACCCTCCCCTATCGATAAAAAACTGCGCGGGCTCCGTCCTTGTCGTCAATTGCCGCATTGAAGGAACCCAACTCCCATTCATCGGCGATCCCAAGGCACCGTCAACTCCGGCTGCCTTTATCTTGAACAGCGGCGACGTCACATTTTCCAATTGTGAATTGAACGGATCCGAGGGGCAGGCCATTGCCGCCGACGACAATCCTCAACCGGGCCTGCTCGCAAAATTCTCGAACACTTATCTCTACAACTGCAGTGTCACCGGCGGCGAAGACCCCAGCCAATTCACCGGATTCCTATTGAGCAAAGGCGCCAATGGATTGGAATTCAACGACGGATTCTTGTTCTTGGATAGCTGCACGGTTACCGGTGGCAATGCTCTGTTCACGAGCAATTGCGACCAATCCGGTTGCACCTACGGCTCCGGCGGAAACGGCGCTGTCGTTACCGAAACGAGCTCGAATACCGTTCTCTGGCAGCGCAACACCCAATTGGCGGGAGGCCTAGGCTCCGATCCAACCGCAAACGGTAGGCCGATTTTGTTTAGCGGCACCGAATGGGTCACGCTCGACGTCCCCGCCCATGAGATTCATGCCTCGGGATACTTCGAGGAACAAGCTGTGGCCGAACTTCTCCTGCGCGGGGAACCTGGCGACATGGTTAGCCTCCACGTCTCTTCTGCAGCGAGCAGCACACCCGATTCAATTTCCAAGGGCGTGCAATTCGTGGGACCCTCAATCGACTCCACTCTGCACGGTCCTTTGCCGGCAAGTGGAGAGTTGTCCGTGTCGATCAGCATGGCCGAGCTTGGTTCGGGAGTCGATTTTGCCGCCTCCTATTTTCAAGCCGAATTCGACAACGGCATCGAGATCCGACTTTCCAATCCCACGCAAGTACTTTGGGCAGACGTCAATGAGCCCCTTGAGCCGACCAAAGCGAATCGCTTGCTGACTACGCCCTCGATCGGCTTCCCCACGCTTCAAGACGCAATTGACTGTGCGAACGATGGTGACGCCGTTTTGGTTGACGGCTTTGAATCCTCCACGATCGACGGCAAGTCGCTCACCCTTATCGGCAAACTCGATGATCCGCCTGCCGGGCCCCTTGTTGTTCGCAATTTGCCGGCGAACGGGATGGTCATCCTCAAAAATTTGCGCCTGGAGTTTCCCGAGTTCACCCAAAGCAGTGTGACAGCCCCCCCTTTGAAGCTGGAGAACTGCGCGGGAACGGTTTTGATCGAAGGCTGCCGCATCGTCGGCGATGACGTCGGATTGGCCGCGAACATCTCCCTGCTCGCCAACATCGGGTTGCACGCCACCAATTGCGATTCGATCATCATTTCTCGCTCGTACATTGAAGGGGGCAGCACGGGCAACAGCGACCCCTCCAGCGTGGCCCTCTTGGGCACAAACACTTCGATGTCCGTTTATGACTCGGTCATCCTGGGCGGCACTTCGGGCAACTCATTGACCGGGACACCCGCTGGTAAGGCCGCGATGCGCCTCAAGGACAGCTTTCTCTTGCTCAGCGGCAGCAGCGCCCATGGCTTCGACGAAGACTTGCTGCTGATCGGCAACATGGATATCTGGCTGCAAGATTCAGGATTCCCAGACGCCTTGGAAGCCCCTGGAAGCAACGTGAGCACCAACTTGCTTTCGGGCTCTGCCCGTCAATTCATTGCGCCCAGCCAGCCCATCTCCGAAAACGCTACGGCACAACTTCAATCAATCGGTGAAGCCTTTGACTTGGTCTTTCTAGGAGTCTCCACCGGTATCGGAACCCTCCCGATCTTGGACTTCCGGGGCGCACTGCACACGAACCCACCTCTGGGCTTTGTCTCCTTGGGACAATTGCCCGCCTCCGGAACCAAGTCGATCCCCATTCAATTCGGAGACCTCGGGCCGGAAATCGATCAACAGGGATTCTTGCTGCAAGCCTTGCATGTAGATCCCTTGGGGCAAATATTCCTCAGCAGCCCTGCTTTTCCCGTCTGGACCGACTCATTTTTTGAGTAGCTGCCACGCTCCTGCGGTGCCAAAAACGGTGTGGAGAGGGACACTCACCAGGGACCCAGCAATTTGTGCATGGAGCCGCTCACACATTCGTCGCATTCAGAATCGCCAAGTGCGCAATTCGCTCCGACTTTACCTATGCCCTAGGGCACAAGCGTTACGGGCATGGCGTTGCTTGCAAACTCTGCGCCCGGAAAATTGGGAGTTGCCAAGTACGCGTGATGGAGAGTGATCCCGGCCAGGCTTGGATCCATGGCCGCCGGCAAGCTGTTGATCGCAACGCCAGCGCCATTCCCGTCCAAGGCTCCGACGTAGTTGGAAAAGATGCCGGAGAAGGGCTTGCTCAAGGTGAACTGAAAGTACGCGTCGAAGTTGAGTGGCAACAGCAGGCCATTGCCGAAGTCCAAGCCGGGAGCCGTGCCCGTCGCGCTGCCAAAGATCCAATAGCTCCAGCCCGCTTTGGAAGGTCCCGCATCTAGGGAAAGACTTTGGGTGCCTCCCGCCGAAAGCGAAAGACTCTCAACGTCGGTTTCCAGCGCCAAGACCTGTCCGTCGAAGACATAGGCCGCACCGGAATGCAGCATGCTGTTGTCGTACCCGTAGCCATTGATTCCCGTGGCGTTGCTGTCTTCGCCATTGGCGCCGACAACAATAATATTGCCGGAGATGGAGACGGATTGACCGAACCGATCTCCATGCGGAAAGGACCCGACATCGGTGTTGGATGCCTTCAGATAAGCGAGTTGGCTCCAATCCAGACCTTGACGTGAGAACAGGTATGCAGCACCCGCATCGTCGGTGTGATTGCTTTCCTGGTTCCCATTAACACCGGTGGACTTGCTGTTTTCGTAAATCGCCGTCACAACCAGCTTGTCTTCCAGCAGACTCGCGCTGTTGCCGAAGAAATCTTCTTGCCCGGGATTGGATGCTTTCAAGTAGGACTGTTGACTCCAAGTCGCACCCGTCCGAGTGAAGACATAAGCAGCTCCGGCTCCCGACAGACTGTTATCGCTCTGATCCCCATCAACGCCGCTAGCCTGACTGTCTTCGCCCGTGGCCCCGACCACAAGCGTATCTCCATGCAGTGCAAGCCCCGTACCAAAGACATCTCCGGCTTCCGTGTTGGATGCCTTGATATAGGCCTGCTGTTTCCATAGCGCCCCGGGCTTCACAAATACATAAACAGCGCCTGCGTTCTCGGCGCTGTTGTTGTTCTTGTTACCGTTAATTCCCACGGCATTGCTGCTCTCATTTGCTGAGCTCACCGCAACAGTCTTGCCCGAAACTGCAACATTTAGGCCGAATGAGTCGTACTCATCCGTGTTGGATGCTTTGAGATACGCTGTTTGCGACCATGTCTCCCCGCTGCGCAAGAAAACATAGGCAGCACCCGAATAGACGGCCGAATCGTTGCTCTGATTTTTGTTCACGCCCTTGGCGTTGCTTGCTTCAATGGGTGCACCAACAACCAGAGTGTTGGCATCAACCGCGACGGAATAGCCGAAGTAGTCGTAGTCACCCGTATTGGACGCCTTGATATAAGCCTGCTGACTCCAATCGGTACCGGAGCGTTTGAACACATAGACTGCTCCGGAAGAGTCCTTGGAATTATTCGCTTGGTTCTTGTTCACGCCCTTCGCGTTGCTACTTTCGCCCAAAGCACCGACGACGATGGTGTTACCGGAGATATCCACCGCACAGCCGAATTGATCCCCCAACTCTGCGTTGGAGGCCTTCAAATAGGCTTGTTGACTCCAAAGCCCCCCGTTGCGAACGAAGACATAGGCTGCACCCGAATTCGGCGCAGTCTGATTGAATTGATCTCCGTCAATGCCACTGGCACGGCTGTCCTCATAGGGCGAGCCCACAACCAACGTATCGCCGGAAACGGCAACGGAATATCCGAACCCGTAGCCCGCCCCCGTGTTGGACGCTTTCAAGTAGGCCTGATGAGCGACGGGGTCAATCGTGATCGGATAGGAAGCCCCTTCGGTGTCCACCGTCAGCAACAGGCCTTGATCGCAAACTTCAAATCGCGCGTCCAAGTCGCGACCGCAAGCGTCGAAGACCGTCAAACCCGCATAGGTGAGCAACGTCCCTTGGGAAGGGCTTTCAAATCGAACACTGCGCATGCCATCGAGTACCACCGGTCTGCCCGGGCCGCGCACCCTCAACCAAACGCGCAGACTCTCGTCGGCTCCCGCACCTTCGGGCTCTTGGTGAACAGTGAAGCCGTGCTCGACTCCCCTACGATCATTGACGAACCACTCCGTCAGGTTCGAATCCCAGTCATGGGCCATGCGGTTTCCGCTAGCCCTGACTCGCTGGGGCTCAGAAACGAAGCGCTCGCTTCCACGAAAGCCGTAACGGACCAATTCGAGTCCCCATTCCTGGCCGCCGACTTGCGGAAGAATGCTGAAGCCGCGCGAGTCAAATTCGATTTCCCAGCGTTGACCTGGGTTGAAAGCGGAGTGCTTCTCACCCACTTCATAAACTTGGTGAAGAGAGGCATCTACGCAAGCTTCCACGCTGGTCCAAACAGAATGGTGAGGATCCGTGGCGCCGTCTGCGTCAATGGGAATTGCTTGCGCCTCAAGACACACGCCGAGCCCACTGGCTAGCAGGCACAAAACCAATCTCCATCCGCTTCGCAACATACTGATAGTCCTTCGCGTTGGAACAGCGCTCAAGAATCCCCCACTGGAATACCCCACTGGCTCCTCTGCCCAGCATAAAGCAAGGCCGCGAAACAGGTGGTCCCAGCACCCAGGATCAAGACGGGCTGCCCCGATCCATCGGCCCCATGGGCCCATCCGAAAAATCGTTCGCAACAAGTGCCGCTCGGAGCACGAGACCTTCGCAGCGGCTCATTTCGGCTGCAATCGCCCGAAGAAGCCTTCCCACCTAACTTTTCCCGCTGCCCCTGGCGAGATGAACACCCTAGCGGCAGACTTGGATTCTATGAAGCTCGCAGTTGTCCTCTTCGCGGCAAGCGCCCTCGGACTCCACGATGTGAACGTCAGCTTGCGTTCCCACTCCTCACTTGGCGCAGCAAGCGCTCGCTCCACGGGCAGCCCAGTCCAGGGAACGAATTCTGTAAATGCAATCTGTGCGCTCGGGTCCATGGGCCGCTCCGAAACGCCCGAAGAGCGCGGGGAACGCAAACGGCTCGAAGAGCGACTCAAGGCGGAAGCGGAGCAAGCGCGCACAGCGTTGAAAGCGGCCTTGTCGAAGCCCGAAAAGAAATCGCGCATGGAAGCGTTGGCCAAACACGGTCGCCTCGCCGATGCAAAATTGGTCAAGCTTGTGGCGGGCGCCCTGGACGATCGCGAGCAGGAAGTGATCGAAGCCGCGCTCGAAGCCTTGCGCTACAACCCGCACAAGGACGCATTGGCTGTGCTTCACAAAACCTGGCGTCGCAACAAGAAGATGCGCAAGGACGCGGAGCTCGGCCCCAAGTTGATCAAGTCCATCGGTCAGCACGGAAGCGAAAGCTCACTGGAGATGTTGACCGACGGAATATTCCTCGATGAAGATGACAAGGAGCTGGCCCAGGCAAGGGTGCTCAGTCTCGGCAACATCCGTACGCGCGAGTCCGTCGAGGCCATGCTCGACTTGATGAACAGCAGCCAAGAGCGCTACATCCGTCGCCATATGTCCAACATTCGGTTGAGCATGATGATGCTCACCGGCACCGATAAAGGCGACAACGTCGAGGCCTGGATGCAGTGGTGGAATGAGAACAAGAAGGACTTTGAGGTGGCCGAAAAGCCCCCGCTGCTTCCACGTGCATCCCAGGAGCGATGGGATCGTTTTTGGGGCATTGCACGAAACATGCCGCGCGAATCCAAACGCGAAGATCGCGGCAAGTAAGGGCCTCGCCCTTAAAGCGCGGCTCGAATCTCACCGCGCCAAATTGCACTAGCCATGCCCGACGAACCCACAACGGACAATGCATCCCTCTTGCAAGAGGCCGCCGACTTATTCAACGCTGCTGAGTACATGCAGGCCCACGAAGTCCTGGATGAGCTGTGGGAAAGCACCAGCGGCCCGAGCGCGGACTTTTACAAGGGTCTGATTCAAGCTTCGATCGCGATGCACCACTACAAACTCGATAACGTGGCCGGTGCTCGCAAGCTCTACAGCGGGCACCGCAAGTACTTGGCGCCCTACTTGCCCGCGCATTTAGGCTTGAACGTCGAGCAATTCTTGTCATCCATGCAATCAACCCTGGGAGCTGCGCTGCGTGCCGCACCAGGCGATGAAGAACGGTACGACGCCGCACGGCGACCACGGATGGAATTGGCCCGCAGCTAAGCGCAATCGGTCCCGATCAGAATCCGTCCGAAGACGACTTGCTCGGCATGCAATTCTGAATCCCGCAATGGCCCTCGCGTTAGCGATGAGCGCGGTTGGCGCCGTTTCGAAAACGTGAACTCTTCGCCGAGCGCTCATGGTCCATGCGCGAGACTCAGCCGTTGATTTAAGGGATTCCTTGCAACCGAACTCGTCCCGGTGAGTCGTGGATGCGTGAACAACATCCCTCGACACATCGACGCTGCTTCGTCCAGCTGGCCGGCCGCCCTCAATGCCATCGACAGTCCACCGCGCCAGCTGTGGATGCGCGGCAAGTACGAAGCGTTGAGCAATCCCAGGCGAATCGCCATTGTGGGAACGCGTTCGCCAACCCCGTACGGCCGCGCACAGGCGGAACGCTTCGCGGCTGCCTTTGCGGAGGCGGGCCTCACCGTTGTTAGCGGTCTAGCCCGCGGAATCGACCAGGCCGCCCACGCCGGCGCCCTAGACGCCGGCGGCGACACCGTGGCGGTGCTCGGGAGCGGCGTCGATTGCCATTGGCCGCGCGGGGACATTGCGGACAGGGTCTTGGACGGGGGCTTGTTCATTTCCGAATACCCGCCGGGCATGGAACCTCGCAGGCATCACTTCCCCATGCGCAACCGTCTGATTTCGGGCCTTTGCCAGGGCGTCCTGGTCATCGAAGCCGCGCGCGTGTCCGGCTCACTAATCACCTGTCGCTGGGCCTTGGATCAGGGACGCGAGGTGTTCGCCCTCCCCGGCCGCGTGGATCAACCGATGGCCGGCGGCTGCCATCGCTTGCTCAAGGAAGGGGCAGCATTGGTGGAGCACCCCCGCGAGGTCTTGGACGAATTGGAACTTGCGCTACCTCCGCGCCCAACAGATCCGAACTCCAACTCGCAGTCCGCCGATTCAAAAAAGTGTGCCGATCA
The DNA here is from genome assembly GCA_029259675.1 of Planctomycetota bacterium. Classification (GTDB taxonomy): domain Bacteria; phylum Planctomycetota; class UBA1135; order UBA1135; genus JAJDES01. Next base: position 26,804 of record JAJDES010000318.1, on the reverse strand, counting down.
TCATTCCCCGCACTGGAACGATCAGCGACCGGCAAAGGTCGAGTTTCCCGCAAACTCAAGCCAAGGCACATTGCTCTCGGCCATGCGCGGCGAAACCTTGGCCCCCGGAGAATTGGCGGAGCGCCTGGATCGCGACCTGGGCGAGGTCATGGTAGACCTCGTCCGATTGGAGCTTGCGGGCTCTGTCGCCCGCGTACCGGGAGGTGCTTACCGGTTGATACTCGCGCGCTGAGAGAATTGGCGACTCGCATAGTGCCCGGCATCGGCATTCAAGCGTGGCGCGCCGCAAACCTGCAGAAACTTGATTTTGGAAGCGAACGGAGAAGCTTCCGTCGCGATTCCGATCTGACGTGCGAGTGGCCGACTTGCTGGCTGCGGGCGAGCTTGGTTTCGTTCGCCCTAGCTAACGCTGGCGAAAGTGTGCTCACAGAGCAGCATGATTCCAGCCAAGAGTGCGCAGGAAGCCAGAAACATGAACAGTCTGCGCGGCACGCTGGCCAAGGCGGTCGCGTTGCCCCCTTCTGCGTAAAAAGCGCCCATAAGGACGATACCGCCGGCGACCAACGTGAAGAGCAAGATGTGAATCCCTAGTTCCATGGTTTGGGGCGAGCCAATCAGGCTGCGGCCTCGGCGCCGGGGCTCGTGCGCTTTTCAGGAGCTTCGCCCAAGAGAACATCTTCGCCGTAACGGAATACATCCAGCATGGCCATTACGTTCAAAAGACCGGCGATGCATGCAATCGTCAGACCCGCATCCACATGGGTGATTTCGCCCGTGACCGGCGGACGCCCGCTTATAAATTCTGTCGCAATGGCCGGCAATCCAATCAGGAATTGACCCGCCCAATAATAGAAGTGGCGTTCCCTGCTGAGGTTGGACTGGGCAGCGAGTCCAGTTCCCAAGGCAAACAAACCAACCAAGAGGAAGAACACCAAGAAAGCGCGCGCTCGTCTGCCCTGCAGAAAATGTCCCAGTCCGGGCAGCAGCCAAGCAAAGCCCGCCAAGAGTGCGGGTGAGCGGCCGCGCTGGCGATCTTCGCCTGAAATGCGCGCGTCGAGATTGGCTTGCATCATGACGCAGGCGTTCAAGATGCCGCTCAACGCAGTGAGCAAACTGCCCAACATGATGTGTGCGGGCCAAGCGTGGGGCACGGTGGTTACCTGTCCGAATCCGTAGCCGCGCATCTGATATAGGAGTCCGCCGAGGTTGCCGACCTCAGGAGTCAAGAGCATGGCAAAACGCCCCTGGAGCTCCGGATCCAGGAACTCGTACGTCATGCCCTTGGAAAGTGCCAAGCCGATCGCAAAGAGTCCCTCCACCACCAAAAACGCGATCAGCGCCGTCTTGGGCTTACCCAGATAAAAATGGCCCGCTCCGGGCACGAACCATGAGAGCAAGGTGGCGACGTTGGCGTCGCCGGTGGAGGCGGAATTGGACTTCAAAGCAGTTGGCGGCGATTTGCGCAGCGGGCGTTGTATCAGCCAGCCCCCCAGCTGAAAAGGCCGCAAGGGCCAGGGATTCGGCCTTGGGAGCATGGCTCCGGGCGCTGGGCGCTGTCATGATGCCCCCAATCCATGGAGGACCCATTGAAACTTCCGCCTTACGAACATCGCTTGCGCGTCCGCTACGCCGAAACGGACCAAATGGGCGTCGTCCATCACGCCAACTACCTCCTCTACTTTGAAGAAGCCCGCACGCGGCTAATGGACGAGCTGGGCTGCTCCTACGCCGCCTTGGAGCGTCAGGGCATCGGCATGCCCGTTCGCAGAACGGAGTTGCGCTACTGGAGCGGCGCCGTGTACGACGAGGAATTGGTCGTTCTGACGACGGTCGGCCGAATGCGAGCCGCTTCGGTGACTTTCCACTACGAAATCCTGCGCGACCCAACGCGCGAGCGAGTCGCCACCGGTTCGATCGAATTGGCCTGCGTGCAATTGAACGCCGAGCGCAGACCCACCGCCCTGCCCGATAGTTTCATCGAAGCAGTGAACGCCAAAGCACCGAGGATGGAACTCGACTGAGCCCGACGCGCTCAGTGGGCAGCTCGAGTGGCATCGATTGATAACTGACTAGGTTGCGTGGTGTTTTTCTTTCGAACCCGGCATGAGCGGGATTCGAATTCGAGCTAGGCAGCAAAGAAGGGCGCTTCGTCGAGGCTAAATCGCAGGAGGCGATTCAGGAGGGCCTGCTTCACCGACGCAAAGCTGCAAGTTGATTGCACACAAGCGCTTGCGCGCCCCAACAACGCGATTATCACCACTTAAGCAAGTCAGTTCAGTTCGATTGCCGTGGCGCATCACACGAGCACGGAACTCCACTGCGCCTCCCGTTCGATGCGAATCCCCGCAGGGGGCCGGAGCCCACTCCTCATCCGGCAAGTTCGCGCCGGGTGGCCCCGATCAGCCGGCTAGATCCGGATCATCGTAGGGAGGGCCCACGTCAAATGAGCCATAGGGCTCGGCTGTGAAGCCGCCCTCAAAGGCGTGGCTCGATTCCGAGTCTTGCTCCGCCACCACTTCTTCGCTCTCGGTCGAGAAGCCCGGCAATGCGGGGGGCAGGGATGCGAGTACCCGCTCGGCGCATGCGCGACAGCGTGTCCCGTCAGAAAGCGTGTTTAGCTTGGGCGGCAGCCCGGTGTCTTGACCGCACTGAAAACAGATGCTTCTGGACTCTTCCATATACAGCCTTTCGGGATCTGGGGGCCAGTCCCTTGAGAGTGCACTGAAAGCAGTTCACCCGGGTCCGATCTGCGGCCCCGGGCACCCCACTCGGGATCGCGCCGAGCGAGGTGAGTCCGGGCCCAATGCCAAACGCACCCCTAACTCAATGCATCGAATAGAGACCGAATGCCCAGCTTTCCTGGGCTGGCCCTCAAACCTGACGTGAACGTCAGATTTAACTGGCCTTGGACTACCCTCAGGGCCGATCTGGACTTATTATTCCTATCGATCCCGACTTCGGTCTGGGGATTCCAAACCCGCTGGGCCTGGGCCCGGCAGCCCAAGCGCACCGCGCGATTCCGAGAGGAAACGCCCGGACGGCGAAGCAAGCTGAGGGTGGGGAAGCTTCAACCGGTGGACATGAGCCGCAGCGCGCGGCTTTTTTCTGGGGATCAATTAGCATCTATAAGGTGCACATTCGATGCTTCAGCTAACCAAACGCACAGAATACGGCCTGATCGCCTTGACTCATCTCGCGGAGATCGAGGGAGAGACGGCCAGTGTGCGCGAGATTGCTGAACGCTTCTCTCTTCCCAAAAGGCTCTTGGCCGAGGTCCTCAAGGATCTTTGCCGCGGCTCATTGGTTCTCTCACAACGCGGAGCGACCGGCGGTTACAGCCTGGCCATGCCGGCCAAAGAAGTATCGCTCGGTCATGTGGTCAGCTTGCTCGAAGGCCGCCCGACAATCACCAGTTGCGAGTCCATGGGTTCCTACGAATCCGGCGGCTGCACTTTGGAACCCAGTTGCCCGATCCGCAGCCCGATCCAGCGCTTGCAAACAGGCATTTGGAATTTGTTGCAACAAACCAGCCTGAAGGACCTCACCGAAGACGCTTCGACACCGGCACCTGCCAGGAGATCCTTCACGCAGTAACACCTATCAGAAGCACCGCAGAAATGCGGCGGCCCGACCAACAGCTACACCGCCCCACCAACCAGGCGTACAGTCAGACTCAGCACTTTCTCAAGCACAACCTCCCGCTCTTAGCAAACCCTGCGGGCAACCTGCACCGATCGAGTCGCTCCCCAAACAGAATCACTATCCGGCCGGCGTAAAAGTCAGGCCAACAATTCGAACACTAGCACCGTCCTTCGCACCGCAACGCGATCGGCGCTTTCAAAGAGACAAATCACTCCGATCATGAAGCTTCCCATTTACATGGACTACCAGGCGACCACGCCCGTTGACCCGCGGGTCCTGGAAGCCATGTTGCCTCACTTCCAAAACGATTTCGGCAACGCAGCCAGCCGCAACCACGAGTTCGGCTGGAAAGCGGAAAAGGCCGTGGACACGGCGCGCGAGCAAATCGCGTCCCTGATCGGCGCGTCCGCAAAGGAAATCGTCATCACCTCCGGCTCCACCGAAGCGATCAACCTGGCTATCAAGGGTGTGGTTGAGATGTACGGCGAAAAGGGCAAGCACATCATCACCAGTGAGCCGGAGCACAAGGCCGTGCTCGACACTTGCAAGCACCTTGAGAAACAGGGCTGCGAAGTCACTTACTTGCACCCGGACAAAGAGGGCCGTGTTTCTGTGCAGCAGGTACAGGATGCGATGCGCGAGGACACGATTCTCGTCACCTTGATTTGGGCCAATAACGAAGTCGGCTCAATCAACCCGATTCGCGAGATCGGCGCACTCTGCCACGAGCGTGGTGTGCTCTTGTTCACGGACGCCACCCAAGCCGTCGGCAAGATCCCCGTGGACGTTGAAGCCGACAACATCGACCTTCTTTGCCTTTCGGCGCACAAGCTCTACGGCCCGAAAGGTGTCGGTTGCCTTTATGTCCGCCGACGCAAGCCGCGCGTGCGCTTGGTCGCACAGCAGGACGGAGGCGGACACGAACGCGGCATGCGTTCCGGCACGCTTAACGTGCCAGGCATCGTTGGCATGGGTGCGGCTTGCGCGCTTTGCGAGCAGGAGCTTTCAGAAGAAGCTGAACGCACTTCCAAGCTGCGTGACTTGCTTGAAGACAAAATCACTGGCGAGCTGGACTACGTCACGCTCAACGGTAGCCGCGAGCATCGCCTGCCCGGCTGCCTGAACATCTCATTCTCCTTTGTCGAAGGCGAATCCATGTTGATGGGCATCAATGACGTTGCTGTCTCCTCCGGTTCGGCCTGCACTTCTGCCAGCTTGGAGCCGAGCCATGTGCTCAACTCCATGGAAGTCGGCGATGAGTTGGCCCACAGCTCGATTCGCTTCGGCATCGGCCGCTTCACCACAGAGGAAGAAGTCAACTACGCCGCAAACAAGGTCATTGACGTGGTCACGCGACTGCGCGAACTCTCACCCCTTTACGAAATGGTTCAAGAAGGAGTCGATCTCAGCACCGTTCAATGGCAAGGCGGGCATTGATTCCCCGCACAGCTCTCGGCGCCCTTCAAAGCTAACAACCACTCACCTTCATCCGCCGCCGGCGACTCACCTCAAGCGCAGCGACGGAAGCCCTTTCAACAACACTCGAATCCGAGTCAACATCACCGGTAACCAATCATGGCATACAGCGACAAAGTACTGGATCACTACAACAACCCGCGCAACGTGGGTTCCATGGACAAGAAGGCTAAGCAAGTCGGCACAGGCGTCGTCGGGGCTCCCGAGTGCGGCGACGTGATGAAGCTTCAAATCGAGGTCGAAGGCGACACCATTGTGGACGCCAAGTTCAAGACCTTCGGCTGCGGCTCAGCTATCGCCAGCTCTTCTTTGGCCACCGAGTGGATCAAGGGCAAGTCCCTGAGCGAAGCCGGTCAGATCAAGAACACCGAGATCGTGCAGGAGCTGTCTCTGCCGCCGGTAAAAATTCACTGCAGCGTCTTGGCCGAAGATGCGATCAAGGCTGCGATTGACGATTTCCGCAACAAGCAAGATTCCTAGGAGACTCACATGATTTCCATTACCCCCCGAGCCATCTCGGAAGTAAAGCGCATCATCGATGAGCAAAGCCTGCCCGATGGAACCGCCCTACGCTTGGGCGTCAAGGGCGGCGGATGCTCCGGCTTCAGCTACACCTTGGGCTTCGACGACCGAGTTGCCGAAGTCGACCAAACCTTCGTCAATGAAGGCATTCAGGTTGTTTGCGACCCCAAGAGCTTCCTCTACCTCAGCGGCACCGAACTCGATTTTGAAGAGAGTCTGATGGGTCGCGGGTTTAAGTTCGGCAATCCCAATGCGACGAAGAGCTGCGGTTGCGGCGAGTCGTTCTCCGTTTAGACCTAACGAGTTGAGACTGCTGGAATAAGTCGACCCCGCGAGAAGAGTCGACACTGCAATTTCGCTTCGGATCAGCGCCAGTTCGCCAATGCGCAATCGTTGACCCACTTTAGATTGCAGCGATGCTTCAGGGGCCCCACGGGGCCTCTGTTCACTTTGCTTCCGTTTCGCCGTCGAGCACTTGAATTCGTCCATGGCCACCTCCAACTCCTGTTCCGACTGCGGTAAAGCTCTCGAAAGCGTGCTTTGTTGCGCCCATTGCGGAAGCTTGCAGCAGATTTCGGAGCCCCAGGACCCCTTCCTGGTTCTTGGCCTGGAACCAAGCTTCGCGATCGATTCAAAAGCCTTGGATCGCCAATTGCTCGCATTGCAGCGCCGCATGCACCCCGATTTCTTTTCCGGCGAGTCGCCGGAAATCCGCGCGCGCGCCGAGCACAACACCGCTGAATTGAATTCGGCCCACGAGCGCTTGGCGGCCGAATCCGAGCGCGCAGAAACGCTCCTTGCGCGCCAGGGCGGTCCAGACCGCGAGAGTGAACGGCAAATGCCCAAGAGCTTCCTGATGGAGGTGCTCGATTGGAACGAGATCCTCGAGGACGGCCGCGACGGAGACGCAAAGGCGGCCCAAGCGGCGCTCGACTTGGGCTCGGAACTCTTGGAAAAGCGCGCCGAGCTCTTTGCCGAAATCGGCCGACTCTTCGACCCCATGCCGAGTCCGGGTGATTCAACTTTGCTCGACATTCGACGCGCACTGAATGCGGTTCGCTACTTGGACAGAGCCCTGCATCAAATCGAAGAACTCAGACTGGAAAACTCCACCGGCAAGTAAACCCAGCTCATCCACCGGGGTCGAGACGCTCATTCCGTGCCGCCCAATGGGGCCGAAGTTCAAGCAAATCAAAGCACCTCCCGCCTAAGACCCAGGCGGCCGGCAATCCAAACGGGCCGCGGCGAATTCCGCCCAAGAAGCGCGGTGGGCATCGACAGGGAAGTTCGTCGAAAACACCGGCCGGGCTTCCATCCGCTCCCCAATCAACGTGCCCGCGTGGCGCGCAATCAACATCAGAATCGGTCGCATCCGCTGCGGCCCCACCGGAACTCAAATCAACGGTGTTTGCGCCGGCCTCCATCCAGTGCCGCCTCCAACACCTCGAAAAACTGCATTCGCTATGGCCTTCATCGAGCTCAACGTCCTCAACAACACTGCAGAGCCCATTCTCGGAATCGACTTGGGAACAACCAACTCCCTGGCGGCGCTATGGCGCGACGGTCGCCCCGAAATTCTCAAGCCAGAGGGCCATCCCGGACGCATTCCCTCCGCACTCTACTTCCCCAAAGACGGCGGTGAGCCCGCCGTCGGTCAAGTCGTGCGCGAGCGGGCCTTGGTCGATCCCGAGGGCACCATTTTCAGCATCAAGCGCTTCATGGGATGCGGACTTGCGGACGTGAAGGACGAGCTCGAGTCCGTGCAATTCCCTGCCTCGGAAACCGCTGAGGGCCTGCTGCAGTTCGACGTGCGCGGGAGGAAGCTCACGCCCCAGGAAATTTCAGCGCGCATTCTGATGCGCGTGCAGGACGTTGCCTGCAAAGCTCTGGGCGGTCACAAGCTCAAGCGCGCGGTCATAACCGTTCCCGCGTACTTCGACGACACGCAGCGGCAGGCAACCCACGATGCGGCGCGCATAGCGGGAATTGATGTGGCTCGCATCATCAACGAACCCACGGCGGCCAGTCTGGCCTACGGTCTTGACCAACGCAAAGAGGGCAAGATTGCCGTCTATGATTTGGGTGGCGGCACCTTCGACATTTCCATTCTTTCGATCGATTCGGGAGTGTTCCGCGTGCTTTCCACCAGTGGCGACACGCACCTTGGCGGCGACGATTTGGATCGCACTTTGGTTGCGCTTGCGCTCGAGGAGCTCATCCCCAAAGTCGGCCAGGAAACCGCCCAGGACCCCGGCTTCCTGCAGGGCTTGCGACTTGCGGCCGAGCGCTGCAAGCACGAACTCAGCTTGAATCCCGAAGCCGACTTTCACTTTTCCATTCCCGACCAGGACCTGCGCTGGCACCGCAGGGTAAAGCGGGCCGAGTTCGAAAAATTAATTGGGCCCTTGGTCGCGCGTACTCTCGACGCGTGCCGGCGCGTACTGAGCGATGCGAAGCTCCAAGCCTCCGACATAGATGAAGTTGTCTTGGTCGGCGGATCAACGCGTGTACCGGCAGTGCGCAAGGCCGTTGAGGAATTCTTCGGTCGCGCACCCCACAACGAACTCGATCCCGATCAAGTCGTGGCCTTGGGCGCCGCGGTTCAAGGTCACATCCTGTCCGGCGGCACACGCGACATTCTTCTCATGGATGTGACTTCGCTGTCGCTCGGCCTGGAAACCATGGGCGGCGCCGTCTCCAAGATCGTGGTGCGCAACTCCCCCATTCCATGCCAAGTCACGGAAGGCTTCACAACCTACGCCGACAATCAAACCGGCATCGATTTCAATATCGTTCAAGGCGAGCGTGAGCTAGCCGCAGATTGCCGCAGCTTGGGACGCTTCAAGCTGACCGGCATCCCCCCCATGCCGGCCGGCATGGCCAAGGTTTCCGTTCGCTTTCAATTGGACGCCAACGGCGTACTGAATGTCACGGCGCGCGAAGAATCAACCGGAGCCATAGCCGAAATCGAAGTGCAACCCATGCACGGTTTGCAGGACGATCAAGTGGAGTCGATGTTGCAAGCGTCCTACGACAACGCGCAAGACGACTTTGATCATCGTCGCGCGGCCGACCTCAAAGTCGAGATCGGCACCATGATCCGCGCCTCGGAAAGCAATATGGAAATCGCGAGCCAAGCGCTCGATCCCGAAAGCTTGGCGGATCTAAAGGACGCGATTCAAAAAGGTCACGACGTCGCAACTCTCAAGGATGTGAACGAAGTGCAAGCCGTTCGCGACGAGCTGGAACAAGCCACATTGCCCTTGGCCGCGATTTTGATGGACTCCGTCGCCAAGAAAGCCGTAGCCGGCAAGCACTTGAGCGAGATCTAAGCCGTCCGCATCGAGAGTACTTGCGCGTTGTAGCACCGCGACATCACCTTCAATACGGGCACCTGCAATAAAGGCACCTGCAATCAGACCAGCCGAGCCACGCCTAGCTGGTCTGATCTACTTTTGCCCGACTGAGACCTCAACTCAAGTCGGCGCATAGACGTCGAGACGCGGAAGCCGCAACTGCTCCGGATTGCCTCCGCTGGGCAAATACAGCTTCTCCCGTAGCTGCGCCTGCACGAAAGCCCGTACGTCCCTGCGCCAGCCTCGCCCCGACACACAATCGTATTCGCTCTATGTGGCCAACAGCGAGCGGCCGTTCATGCCCTCCGAAGGCTCCAACCCTCCCAGTTCCAAGAGCGTGGGAATGACATCCGCCAAGATGCCCATTTTGCGCAAGGGGGCTCCGATGAGGTCTTTGCTGCAAAGTACGATCGGAACGGGATTGGTGGTGTGCGCCGTGTGCGGCTGATCGTTCTCCGCATCCCACAGCAATTCAGCATTGCCGTGATCTGCGGTAACAGCCATGACTCCGCCCGCTTCTACCACCAGCGGCACGATTTCACGCAAGCAGCGATCCACTGCCTCAACCGCCTTTTCAGCGGCATTGTAAATGCCCGTGTGACCGACCATGTCCGCATTGGCGAAGTTAATCACATACACGTCCGTCTCACCTTTTTTCAGGGAAGCCGCGATTGCATCGCGAACACCATAGGCGCTCATTTCCGGCTGCAAGTCGTAAGTCGCGACCTTCGGACTGGGGATCAAAATGCGTGACTCGCCGGGCAAGGTCTCTTCCTTGCCACCGGAAAAGAAGAACGTCACGTGAGCGTATTTTTCAGTTTCGGCAATGCGCTCTTGTCGCAAGCCCGCGGCGCTGATGATTTCGGAATAAAGTCCCTTCAGCTCCATCGGCGGATAGGCCACCGCGAAGGGAAAGTCCGCCCGATACTGCGTCATGGTGACCAGCTCCAGGTCGAGCTTCGTACCGCGCTCGAAACCTTCAAAGTCATCCAGCCCCAGGGCCATACAAATTTGACGCATGCGATCCGAACGGTAGTTGAAGCAAATCAATCCATCTCCGCCCGCAAGCCGCAGCTCGCTCGGATCGCCGATGACCACCGGTTCAACGAATTCATCGCCGACATCGTCGGCATAGGAAGCCTCGACTGCATTCTGCGCGCTGTCCATGCGTGCGCCGCGGCCGGAGACGAGTAGGTCGTAGGCCTTTTGAACTCGCTCCCAACGATTGTCGCGGTCCATGGCCCAATAGCGCCCGATAACAGACGCTATTCGACCGACACCCGCCGCCTCCAAGTCGCGCTCCAACTGCTCCAAATAGCCCGCCCCCGATCGAGGAGGCGTATCGCGACCGTCAAGAATCGCATGCACCGCCACCTTGTCCTTGGGAATGCCGCGCGCGGCCGCAAGCTTCAAGAGATTGCGCAAGTGCAAGTCACTGGCGTGCACTCCGCCGTCGCTGACCAGTCCCAGTAAGTGCAACACGCGACCCGATTTGGCAACGCGATCCATGCAGGCCACGAAGGCGCCATTCCCGTAGAAATCGCCGTCTTCAATCGATTTGTCGATGCGCGTAACATCTTGATAGACGACGCGGCCGGCACCCAAGTTCATGTGCCCCACTTCCGAATTGCCCATCAAACCGAGGGGCAAGCCGACTTCTTTGCCCGAACAGGACAAGAGCGTGTTCGGGTAAAGCCCCAGTAGCTCTTGAAAGTACGGCGCGTTGTTGGCGATGGCGTTGTGCTCGCGCTCGACGCGATGCCCCCAACCGTCGAGGACGACGAGACAAATCGGTGCTCTTTTCAATTCTTTATTCTCCTGCGCTGTTTTGAAGCGCTTACTTGGAGCCTTCGCAATGGGCGCCGAGCGCCGTCTCGATTTCCTGCAGCAAGCCCTCGGCCGACGATGAGAATCCGGCTGCGATCGAGCACAACTCACCCGCCTCGCAGGACTCGTCGGCCGAACATTCCCCAGCTAGGGATCGCCGTTCCAGCTCAGCGCGCGCCGCTTCCTGGGCCGCCCTCAAGAAAAGGGCTCCCACGCGGCAGTCATGGACAGCCTGGGCCGCTGTCAAAGGTGCGCCGACAGCGCCGATACGCAAAGCGGCATGGCACAATTCAGCAGTTTCGAAGGCCGCATCGAAGGCACTTCCGTGGGCGCCGCCACCGTCCAATTGCGCGTGATGCAACTCCTCAGCGCGTTGCGCCAGAGCATCCAGCTCATCAGCTCGCCCGACCTGATAGACGTGGGCAGCCGATTTGCCGGCTTCCGGGGTTCGAAAGGACAAACCCATGCGCCCTAAACCTACAATGGCCGCAGGCCCAGCCAGTGCGGCAGAGGGCAAGCCACCGGTTGCAGCGCCTCGAGCCCACAGCATGGGGTCCGACTGCTTGAGATTGATTTCCGTCATGAACGCAAGCTTGCAAGTCGAGTATCCGACCCCGCAAGGGGCAGCATTCTACCCCGGCACATCGCCAACGCTGTCCCCGGCCAAGTCGCCCGCGATGTCTCCGGATGGGCCATCGCGCTCGCGCGCAAGCAAACGGACCAAACTCGGGCGCTTGGGCCGTCTCGCCCAGCGGGCATCCGCCCTTGCCCTGTGCGGGATGCTGGCAGGCTGCGCCGTGACGCCGGTCACCGGCAAAAACGTGTTTATCAGCTATCCGCTCGACTTCGATCGGGAAATCGGCGCTTCCTCTTACGCTGAGATTTTGTCCGATGCCCAGCTGATCAAATCGGGAGCCGTTTGGCAGCGGGCCTCGAGGATCACGGAAAGGCTCCTGGAGGTCACCGACGACCCGGGTTTTGAGTGGGAGCTGGCCGTGATTCGCGACGACCAAACGATCAATGCCTTCGCCTTGCCCGGGGGAAAAATCGCCGTCTACACGGGCCTCATGAATTTGGCCCAAAGCGATGGTGAGTTGGCTGCGGTGCTCGGGCACGAAATCGGACACGTTGTCGCGCGCCACAGCGTTCAGAGGCTTCAATTGGAACAGGCCAGGGAAACCGCTCTCGGCATCGGTCTGCAAACCGTGGGCGAGAATTACGAAAACCTCGCCAAATTGGCCCCCGCCGCCACGGAGATCCTGATCAGCCTGCCCTTCAGTCGCAGCGAAGAAAGCGAAGCCGATCACATTGGGTTGATCTACATGGCCCGCGCCGGCTACGACCCCAGCGAAGCGATTCGTTTTTGGGAGCGCATGGCGGCCCTCAAGCAACCTGCCGGTACGGAATCCGCCGGCTCGGGTGGCGGCGTAGTCGAGACAATCGAGGGCTTGTTTTCGACCCACCCCAGCGACGGCGCGCGGATCAAGGCCCTAACCGCTTTGCTGCCCCTCGCAAAGTCCGAATACAAACCGCGCTAGTTCCCGGTCCGGGCCGATTCCTCGGCATCCAACCGGCCGAGTTGGCAGCCAGGGCGCTCCCCAAGTGTCCTGACAGCTCCCTATCGAACCGCGATCTTTGCGCGTAAGTCACGGAATTAAAACGACTTACGCATCCAACCCGGGCAGCGGCTTGGGCTGGGCCCCGGCCCTCGACTAGGTTCTCTGGCAAGGAGAACGAGTGCGAACTCGATTTCCACCTGATTCGGGAGCGCAGGAAGTCCCGAATCCCAGACTTCCCTACTCGCCAGGCCCCCCCAGCCCAATCCTGGAGACCAATCGCACGCTCACCGCACGCGGTTAGGAATTGAAGCTAGCTTTCGTCACCCCGGAGCTCCACTCGCTCGTTCGCCGAACCAATTTGGCGAGCGTTTCGGAGTCCCTATCCACAGCCTTGCGTGAAGCGGGCGTGGATATCCGCGTGATGATGCCGTGGACGAGGGATGTCGATACGCAGCTACTCTCCAACGTCGAGGAATTGTGCCAGGTCACCATCCCGACCGGCGGCGGCAAGAGCTACACCTTCGAAATCACGGGCGGACGTCTGGGAGACTTGCCGGTGTTCCTGTTCGATCAGGCCGAGCTGTTCGCCCACCGCAACCCCTACGGCGACGATAACGGGCCCTACACCAACAACTGGCTGCGCTACGCGGCCTTTGCGCGGGCCGTTTTAGCCAGTGTCGAACCGCTGGGTTTTCGCCCGGACATCTTCCACTGCCTGGACTGGACAACGGGACTCTTGCCCGTCTATCAGCAAGCCGAGTACTTCGAACGCAAGCCCGAACACCCCGCCGCGCGCGCCGGCTCCTTTTTCGCAATTCACAACCTTGCCATGCAAGGCAGTTTCGAGCGGGAGATCCTGCCGAAGATTGAATTGCCGCACCGCTTCTTCCGCTCGGTTCGAGGTGTTGAACTCGGCGGCAAGGTCAACTTCCTAAAGGCCGGTGCCGAGTTCGCAACGGTGATCGGAACCCACTCCGCCAGCCACGCGCAAAAGATCCAAGAGCGCGACCGCGGTTACGGTTTGGAAGATGTCTTCTTGCGCCGCAAGAAGGAATTGGTCGGGATCACCAACGGCATCGACTACCACGCTTGGGATCCACAGAACGATCCGCTTTTGCCGGCACCCTTTTCTGCCGCCGATGATTCGGGCAAGCGACGTTGCAAAGCTGCGCTGCAAGCATCACTGCGACTGGACAACGGGCCGCGCACGCTGCTCGCTTGCACAATCGGTCGCTGGGACGCGGATTCGGGCTTCGATTTGGTGGCCGAGAACATCTCGCAGATCCTCGAGCGCAACATCGAAATCGTCGTCATGGGATCGGGTCAACCCGACATTCACGAACGGCTGAAGAACATTGAAGAGTCGTTCATCGGCCGCTTCCGCGTGATTGACACCTACAGCACGAGCACGGCGCACCTGATGATGGGCGGCGCGGACTTGCTGCTGCTGCCCTCGCACTACCACCCGTCCAATCCGCTTTTCGCGATCGCCATGCGCTACGGCGTCACGCCGCTGGTTTACGGCCAAAGCGGTTTGGAGGACGTCGTCATTGATTACACGAACGACCCCAAAAACGGCTCGGGTTTCCATTTTGAACCCTACAGCACCGAGGGCTTGATGAACTCCATCGGCGAGATCATCAAGGTCTACAAAGATGCGGACGCCTGGAAGCAGCTTTCCAATCGTTGCCTTTCACAAGACTTTTCTTGGAAGGCAACCGCGGCCGAGTACATCAAGGCCTACCGGCGAGTGACGCGACGCACGCGCGCGCGCCGGGCCGAGGCAAAGTAAGGCTCACAAGTTCAGTCTGAGCTCTTCGCATCGCAAGGGCCCTCGGGCCCCATTTGATTCATGCGCCCTGCGCGAGTTTGAAGCCGAAGGTTGCAACAAGCGCCGATGAACAAGCGAAGGCAAGTCGGGTTGGACGTGGGCGGAACAGCCATCAAGGCCGGGCGTATCCATCCGAGCGGCGAGATCGAGGCGCAGCTTCAAATTCCCCTACCCAAGAACGGGTCGGGACAGGACTTACTCGAGTCCATGGCCGAGGCGGCGAGCCGCCTACATGTTCAGGATGCGCTCGGCATCGGTCTGCCGGGCTTGCTCAACCGTCAAGCGGGCAGCATCGAGATCTGTCCGAATATTGCGGCAATCGAAGGGCTTGCGCTGCGCGACGAACTCGCCCGGCGGCTTTCGATTCGGCCCGAAAACGTAAGGCTCGAAAACGACGCCAACGCCGCAGCCTTGGGCGAACAATGGTTGGGTGCCGCGCGCGGGAGCTCCGATGTGTTGGTCGTCACCCTCGGCACCGGCATTGGCGGCGGTTTGATTCTTGGGGGAGAGCTCTTCTTGGGCCAGGGCTTGGCCGGAGAAATCGGACATGTGAAGGTGCGCGGCAAGGGACGCATTTGCGGCTGCGGCGGCATCGATTGCCTCGAGACACAGGCCTCGGCCACGGCCGCATCGCGGCGGGCGCGAGAGCGCAACTTGCCCGAAGCCGTCCCCGGAGATTTGGAGTTGCTCACACAGGAAGCCCGACTGGGACCCGGGCCCGCCGCCGAACTCCTGTGCGAGATCGGTCGCGACCTCGGCCTGGGCCTCTCTACGGCCGTTTGCCTCCTGGACCTGCGCCAAATTGTGATCGGCGGCGGCTTCTCAGCGGCCTTTGACTTGCTCAAGCCAGGAATTGATTCGGGAATTCGAGAAGGAGTTTGGGGTGAGCGCGCAGGCGACATTCGAGTCGAAAGGGCTGCCTTGGGCGCCGACGCGGGCTGGATCGGTGCGGCGCGCCTTGTCGCTTCCCCGCTCTAGCGTTTGTTCTAGAAAGCAGCCTGCCCTGCGACCGGATTGGCGCCCGGAGCGTCGATTCCCGCTTCCATTGCACACCGAAGGCAGGGCTCCGGCGACCTCCTCCAACCGAAACGCTATCCTCCCGTCATGAGTGATCAGGACGCCATTCTGCGAGTACAGGATCTCCACAAGAGCTACGGCAAGAATCTCTTCAAGCGCGGCTTCCCGGCCCTGCAGGGAGTCAACCTGGAGATTCAACGCGGAAGCGTGTTCGGGCTCTTGGGCCCGAACGGTGCGGGCAAAACGACCTTGATCAAAGTCTTGCTGGGACTCATCCCCAGGTACCAAGGGCACGCAGAGCTCTTTGGGATTCCGGTCAAGAAGCCCTACCTGCGCAGGCGCATCGGATACCTGCCCGAAGCCCATCGCTTGCCGCCCTACTTGACCGGCTACCAAGTCATGCAACTTTCGGGGCGACTGTGCGGGAAGCCCAAGGCGTGGCTGGAGGAACGCATTCCCGGACTGCTCAAGAAGGTGGACATGCACAAGGATGCGCACAAAAAGTTGCGCGAGTATTCCAAGGGCATGCAACAGCGCGTCGGATTGGCCCAGGCCCTCTTGCACGAGCCGGAACTGATCTTCCTCGACGAGCCGACCGACGGAATCGATCCGGTCGGGCGGGCCAAGATCCGCGAGATCATCGCTGACCTAAAAAACACGGGCACGACGATCTTCATCAATTCGCACCTTTTGATGGAAGTCGAAATGATCTGCGACCAAGTCGTGATCATGGACAAGGGCAAGGTGCTGCGCGAGGGCAGCATGGATGAGCTGACCCAATCGGCGGGCGGAACCAGCTTCCACATCCAACCCGTCTCGCAGGAATTGAGCACGTTGCTCGAGGGCATCGGCAGCGGCTTCCGATTGCGCGAAAACGGATTCGACCTGCAAGTCGATCAAGCGGATCAGAACCGCGTCATCGACCTGTTGCGAGCGCGCGACATCAGCATCCTGGGCATCCGCAAACAGAAGAACACTTTGGAGCAGAGCTTCATCGACCTGGTCGGGGAGAACGCCCAATGAACATCAACATCGCCAAGGCGCTCTTTCTGGACGCGCTCTACCAAGTCCTCGACAACAAGGTCTTCCGCATTCTTGTGATCCTGATCGGACTTCTGATTTGCGTCCCGATCCTGATTGCCTTCAAAGAAGACGGCATCAGCATCCTCTTTGGAACTTGGGAGCACGATTACACCAGTTTCATTCAAAGTGTTGGACCGATCATCGGCATTGACACAGGTTCGACGGCCTCATTGCAGGCGTTCGAGATCAAGCAACTCCTGATCAAGGGCTATCAGGACGCCATCATTGAGGGACTCGCAGGCTCTGTCGGGATGCTGCTATGCATTGCCGCCACGGCTTTCTTCATGCCCATGATGCTGGAAAAGGGTGCGGCCGATAATTTATTCGCCAAGCCTGTGTCGCGCTTCACTTTGCTGATGGCCAGGTACATTACGGGCTTGCTGTTCGTCTTCCTGCTTTCGAGCGTTTTGATTTTGGGCACGCACGCAGCGCTCTTGCTGCGTTCTGGCGAAAGTGATCCAAGTTTCCTTTGGACCATGTTCAGCCTTACTTACGCCTATGGCCTGTACTTCAGCGTCACCGTTGTAATTGGAGTCTTCACCCGCAGCACGGTCGCCTCAATCCTGCTGTCGCTCATTTTCATGACGTTCAATGGATGCATCCATGGCATTTGGACCGGCATTGAGCATACACAGGGCATGCTGGGTGAAGGCGCACGCAGCAGGCGTCACATTGAAGTCCGCGTCGAAAATGACGAAGAAGATGAGACCGACGCGGAGCTAAGCACGCCCGAAACACAAGCGGAGGGAGCGACACCCGCAAGCGAGGATGCCGATCCTCCGGTAGAGCTATTGCTCGAAGAAGTTGACGACAGCGAATCCAGCTCGTGGGAGATCTACCTACGGCGCGCCCTAACGGCCGCCCATATCGCCCTCCCTAAGACCGGACATTCCGACCTCATCGTTCAGAAGCTTCGCAGCGCCGTAGGAAACCCGAATGATGAAAGCGTCTATACCGACGATCTAGTCACTTTCAGTCTCAACGGACTGCCGCCGGGTTTCGTCGCCTCGTCCGTGGAGGCAACCGATCTTCAATACCCAACTGAACCCGACAGCCAGGTTGTGTTTACAGCCTCGCCGCTTGAGGGAGACAGCTCGACGGTTTTGAGCATTCATCGTCGCCCCTTGCGCGAGATCCCCATCGGCACAAAGGGTCGCACCCGCACCGAAGGTTCGCTTTCCGCTTCCAAGCACTTCAAGTCATGGCTTGAAGAACAAGCGGGAATTGAGTTGCTTTCAAGCGATTCCAAGCCGATTGCTCGCAACACGACCTGGAACTACAGCGCTTGGCACTATGAGTGGCAAGACACCGAAGCCGGCTTCCGATGGCACACGATCCTCGTGCGCTTTGACGAACACTTGTTTGGAATTCAGTTGCGCAGTCCGATTGGTTGGTTGGAACAGCATCCCGAAGTATCCGAGCAATTCGGTGCTCGCGATTACAAATTCGGAACGGGCTTGGTCTCTGCCTCCAGAGTCAGCATGGACCCCTCAACTTGGTACGCCGGCAAGGCCAAATGGGGTGGTGAATGGAAGTTCAGTTTGCTGTTCTCCATCGGCACTTCCGTCGCATTCGCAGGCCTGATGCTTGCGCTCTCGTGGCTGCGCCTGCGGCGTATCGATTTCTGACATGGATGCAGCTCTTATCGCTGCCCTCCGGAACGTGCTTGGGGAAGCCGGACTCGTTGGTTCCGGTTCACGGCTCGTTCCCTATGAGTCCGACGGCTTGGCCATGTTGCGGCACACGCCCGAGATGGTGCTACTTCCGCGTACGACAGCCGAAGCCGCGCACAGCATGCGCCTGCTTGCCGAGGCCGGCGTGCCTGTGGTGGGTCGCGGGGCCGGCACCGGACTCTCCGGCGGAGCCACTCCGGTTGAGGGCGGCGTTGTGATCAGCTTGGCACGAATGCGCGATGTGCTGGAGGTCGATCCCGCCGGGCGCCTAGCTCGCGTCCAGGCTGGAGTCGTCAACGCGGATTTGACCCGCGCCGCCGCGCCCCACGGACTCTTTTACGCTCCCGATCCTTCGAGCCAAATGGCTTGCACCATCGGCGGCAATGTCGCGGAGAATTCTGGCGGCCCGCACTGCTTCATGCACGGCAGCACCACCCGTCATATCCTGGGTCTTGTGATTGTCTGTGCGGATGGCGAAGTGCTCGACCTTTCAGAACCGCAACCCGACCCAAGCGGCTACGACTTGATCGGTAGTTTCGTCGGCAGCGAAGGCACCTTGGGCCTGGTGACCGAAGTCACGGTCAAGCTCACGCGCGTCCCCCCCGTCACCGAAACTCTGCTCGCCGTTTTCCCCGGACTCGACGGAGCTTGCGACAGCGTCAGCGACATGATCGCCGCGCGCTTGGAACCGTCCGCGCTGGAGATCCTCGATCGCCTCACGATTCAAGCCGTGGAGGCCTCCGTCTTCGCCGCCGGTTATCCCAAAACAGCGGAAGCCGTGCTTCTGGTCGAACTTGAAGGCTCCGCCTTGGAAGTTGACGTGACATCCAAGGATGTACTCGCCATCTTGGAACAGCGCGGAGCCATTGAATTGCGCAAAGCCCGCGACCCATTGGAAAGGCGCAAGTTGTGGGCCGGCCGCAAAGGCGCCTTCGGAGCCATGGGCCGCATCGCACCCGACCTTTACGTGGCCGACGCCGTCGTTCCCCGCACCAAGCTGCGCCGCATGGTCGCGCGCACGGCCGAAATTTGTCGCGAGCGCAATCTGCGCTTGGCCACCGTTTTTCACGCGGGCGACGGCAACTTGCACCCCAACATCTGCTACGACCGGCGCGATCTTGATGAGGTTAAGCGTGTGCTCGAAGCCGGGCGCATGATCCTGCAAGAGTGCATTGCCGCCGGCGGCTCCCTGACCGGCGAGCACGGCGTCGGCCTCGAAAAATTGGAGGGCATGGACATGCTCTTCAAGCAAGCGGACCTCGCCACCATGTGCCGCATGCGCGATGCATGGGATCCCGAGCGACGCATGAACCCGGGCAAGCTGTTGCCCGTTCGCGCTTGCCGCGAAGTTCGCACCAATCCGCTGCCCGGTGTTGAAGCGCGGGACGCCGCAGCCGGAGCCGAATCCTAATGGACCTGCACGCGCAGTTGACGCAAGTCGTCGGTCCCGGCGAGCTGGACATGTGGGATGGTGACGCAGGCGGAAATCTTCCGCGTGTTGCGCCGAACAACATTGACGAAGCCGTCGAGTGTTTGCGCTTGGCCCATTCCAACGGCTTGGCCGTGATCCCCGAGGGTCTCGGTTCGCGGCGGACTTGGACGCATCAGCCAAAGCGAGCCGACTTCGTGCTCAGCACGCGCAACATGCGCGGCGTGCTCTCCTACGAACCGGGCGATGGAACCCTCAGTGCCCTGGCGGGAACCACCTGCGCGGAATTGGAGCAGTGCGTTGCCCTCGGCGGACACAGACTTACACCCGACTTGCCGCGGCCCCAAGCGGGAACCATCGGCGGCGCCGTAGCCAGCGGCCATTCGGGCTTCGATCGCTTGCGCGTGGGTCCCCTGCGCCACCACATCCTCGGTGTTCGCGCGCTCTTGGGAGACGGCACGCTCGCCAAAAGTGGCGGTCAACTCGTCAAGAACGTAACCGGCTACGACATGCACCGCCTCTATTGCGGAAGCTTTGGAAGCCTGTGTCTGCTGGTCGAAATCAACCTGCGCCTTTTTCCCGCGCCAGAAGAGTGGGCCGCGGTGGAATTCCATGCGGAGTCGCGCGCGCAAGCCGCGCAGGCGGCACTCGATTTGGAAGAGATGCGCTTGCCGCTCGATGCTGTCCTTATTCAATCCCCCACCGACACTTCCGTGCGCTGGACAGTCCTCGCCTTCCTGTCCGGTCGCAGGGCCGTGATCGACGTCGAATGCGATCGTGTGCATTCCAGTCTTTCCGATTCGAACGTCAAATTGGAAATGCAACGCGGCACCGAAGCTCGGAGCAAGCGGGAGCAGTGCCGCGACTTGGAGTGGGACGAACAAGCGGGTTGGGCCCATTTGCGCCTGGGAGTTCACCCGACCGGCTTGCCTGCTCTACTGGAACAACTCGATACCTGCTTTGCGGGATCCGTTGCTCAGTTCTCCATTCAACCTCTGATCGCGGAAGTTCAAGTACGCTTCGAAGAACCATTGACGGATACGCAGGCCGTTGCCGTACACGACCGTCTACTTGCGAGCGGCCTGAACTTCCATTGGCGAGCTGCTCCGGACAGTTTGCGATCACAAGGTGACATTTTTGGTTCGGCTCCGACTGGAATTGCGCTGATGCAGCGCTTGCAGTCGACCCTGGACCCCCAATCCGTTTTCGCGCGCGGGCGCTATCTAACCGGACTATGAGCACCGGCAAGGAATTCGCGCCGCCAGACGCAACTCCGCCCCAAGCGGATCCTATCGCCCACGCGCGCGATTTGGTCGACTACGCCGCCAGCTTGGATTGCATCCACTGCGGGCTGTGCATCAGTTCTTGCCCGACCTACAGAATCAGCGGTCGCGAGTCCGCCAGTCCGCGCGGCCGCATTCACTTAATGCGCGCCGCCGCCGAGTCCCGCGTGGAAGCGGATGCCGACTTCGCCGAGGAAATGGACTATTGCCTCGTTTGCCGCAACTGCGAGAGCGTATGCCCCGCCGGCGTTCAATTCGGTCGCATGATGGAACTCACCCGCGACGGTCTGGAGAGCCGAAGGCAGCGCAAGCTTTCGGCGCGACTCGCACGCTGGCTCGGTTTCCGCATCGTGCTGCCCTCGCGCCTAGCCCTGCGGCTGGTAGGAACCCTGACACGACTGATGCAAGTGACCGGCCTCGCACGAATGTTTGCGCCTGCCCTCGGCGCGGCGGGCCGCGCATTGCAAAGCTTGCCGGCGCTCCCACCCGCCCGCGAACGCGCGCTGCTTCCCGCCCGCAATCGGGGCCTGCGCAACACCGGCGACAGCGATGCCAGGCCGGCTCTCTTCATGCTCGAGGGCTGCGCGCAGCCCGAGCTATTCGGGCACGTGAACCGCTCGACTGTCGATGCGCTGTGTGCCGCCGGCCACGACGTTCACGTTGCCAGGGCCGTCTGTTGCGGCGCCTTACACGCCCACAACGGCGAACTCGATCAAGCGCGGCAGTTGGCGCGCATCTATGTCCAAGAGTGGGTTCGAAGCTGCGCGGCGGAAGGCGCGGAACTGATCCCCATTACGAATGCATCGGGATGCGGCGCGCACTTGCGAGAATATGGCGAGCTGCTCGCGGGCGATGCGCAATGCGGCGCGGATGCCGCCCGTTTCTCGGCCCTGGTTCGCGACTGGAGTGAATTGCTGAGCCCAAGAATCGCGGACGGTTCACTGAAACTAACGGCACCAACCAACGTGAGCGGACCCGTGGCCTGGGATGACCCCTGTCACCTTTGTCACGGCCAGGGTGTACGCGAAGATCCGCGTGTGCTGTTGAAAGCCATTCCCGGCTTGGAGCAAGTCGAGCTGCACGATTCCGAATCCTGTTGCGGGTCGGCCGGCATCTACTCGCTTCTGCGCCCGGCGGACGGCGCGGCAATCTTGGCACCGAAACTGGAAACCCTTGCGAACAGCGGCGCGCGAACCTTAGTTACTTCCAACCCCGGCTGCCAAATGCAGTGGCTCGCAGGCATTCGATCCAAGGGCATGGATGTACGCGTCGTACACCTGGCCGAATTGGTGCAACCGACCCAGCGCACTTAGTCGCTCGCTGAGTTGCTCGCTGGGTTGCTCGCGGGGTCGCTGGCTGTCTCGCTCGCTGGGCCGCTGGCACCACTGCGCGGGATGTCGCGCCAGTCAGTTGGTCGGCGCGGCTGAGCGAAATTTGAAAGCTCGCAAGAATTCCTCGGCCTGTTCCACGTCGCCCGCCTCGCCCTTGGCCCATCGCAGGACAAGAATGCAGTAGAAGTCTTCGCGACTGAGGTTGACCCTCAATTCGTCGCGCAGACCGTCGTCCGTCGAGCGCTCGAGGACGAAGCCCACGAGAAACTCACCCCAGGTCAAATCGCCTTTGTCGAGCACCGTCGGGCCGCCGAAACTGAATCCGCCTCCGCCCATGGAGGAACGACCGCGCCCCCGGCCGCGTCCGCCGCCGCCCCAGCCGCCGAAACTCGAGCGACCGAAAGTGTCGGTGACGCCTGCGGGACTGGGGAACAAGATGAATACGGCCTCCAGTGGAGCTTCGCTGGGCAGAGCCTCAATCGGCTCGCCCCAACCGCCGCCGGAACCCGATTTCGATCCCGATTCGCCCCAGTCTGCGCTTTCCTCATCGGAGTCAGCCGCTTCGTCAGAATCCTCAGACTCCCCATCGATTGCGTCCGGCTTTGAATCGTCGCCTGCAGCCCCGCCCTGAGCAGAACTGTCGTCCGCAGCCTCGGACTCGCCGCCTTCGACTTCCTCGCCGTCATGCTCACTGCCGTATTCACCGTCTTCGGAATCATCCCATTCCGGCTCGGGTTCCGGCTTGGCCACCAACGCTTCGAGCGCTTCGGGTCGCGCCGAATCCACCAGGCGCACGACTTGTTTGCCCGGCGGAAAGAGTACGCCCCCTTGGAACGAGACAGAAAGTTCCGGTAACTGTGCGGCGCTTTCCAGCTCCATGCCGAAGGGCAGCGCGCTCCACTGAATTTCACGCCCAAGCGTTTCCGCTGGATCCAATTCACTGGAGCGCAAGCGGATCACACCCACGACCGCGATTCCGATCAGCACAAATCCGAGGAAAATCCCCGCTGCGCCCAGGGAACTCTCGTGGGTATTTTCCGCGCTATTCATTCCTAGCGATCCCCAAGATTGAAGGGGGCGAAGAAGTCCTCGATCGAATCAGCTTCAATTTTTGAATTAGTCTTGCTAACCAGTTGCATCATCATCGGCTCTTCCTTGTCCGAGAAATAGATCAACAAGAGCTGAGTCTCCTTGGGAAGATCTTGCCCTTCTCCCATGCCGGGAAGCATGAACGGTTCTTGAACGAGTTCGAGCGCTTGAAACTCTTGCCCTTGAATCGTCACCATGATCGGGTTTTTCTCTTTTGAATTCCCAAAGCCCATAAAGCCTGTTTCAAGGTCTCCCTTGAAGAAGCTATCCATAACTTCTCGGTCTGATTCACTCCTCAAGATAAGGATCCCAGCAACATCGCTCTCTTTATCCGCGATCAGAAAACCCGTTCCAAAAAGCGTTTCACCACCATAAACATCCAAATCGGGGCGTTCATCAAAGGGCAAGTATTCGGACAATGCGGGCCATACTTGCTCCGGATCGGTGATCTCACCCCACACACTCACTCCATAGCCGCCGATGCCAATCAGAATGATCAACATCACAAGGCAACCGCCTCCGCAGCCCCAAACCCAGAACGGGATTCCGGACTTCTTCTTTTCGACCCCCTCCATTTCGTCAGTGAATTGGCTCTCAGACATGGCTACTTGTTCCTTTGGCGTTGGGTGTTTGGGCTGTTTCCCCTAGTGGTCAACAACGGGATGATTGAGGTGGGTTCGGTGATGCAGTGCGAAGCGAGAGTCGATTTACGCAAAGGAAACGTCTAGCTCCAGTCGTAAAAACCTTGCCCGCTTTTCTTGCCCAATTCACCGCGCGCAACTTTGTCGCGCAGGATTTGGGGCGGTGCAAAGTGAGCACCGACTTCTTCCTTGAGATATTCAGCAATGGAGAGGCGCACGTCGAGTCCGACGAGATCGGTGAGCTTAAGGGGCCCCATCGGGAAACCGTAGCCCAGGGTCATGGCCTTATCGATGTCCTCCGCGCTGGCCACGCCCGATTCCACCATTCGCATGGCTTCCAGGCCAATCACAAGTCCCAGGCGCGAAGAAGCGAAGCCCGGGCTGTCTGAGACCGAAATCGGTTCTTTGCCCATGCGCCGAGCGAGCTCCATGGTTTGCTCCACCGCTTCGGGGCTGGATTGCTTAGCGCGCACGACTTCGACCAATTTCATGATGTGAACCGGATTGAAGAAATGCATTCCGGTAACGCGCTCGGGGTACTCGGCCGCTTCAGCAATATTCGAAATCGGCAGCGATGAAGTATTTGTGGCCAAGAGCACATCGGGCCCCAACTTGCTTCCCAGCTTTGAAAACAGGTCGCGCTTGAGCTCCAGCTTCTCGGGAACGGCCTCAATCACGGCGGCCACCCCGTCAATCGCCTCGTCGAAAGACGTCGTCCCACGCAAGCGCCGCAGGGCCTCATCGCGGGTTGCGGCCTCGACCTTGCCCTTTTCAACACCCTTGTCGAGATTCGCTCGAACTTTTCCGAGCGCCGCATCGATCGCGTCCGACGAAATGTCGAAAAGGCGCACGTCGATGCCCTTCATGGCCAGGACTTGGGCGATTCCATGCCCCATGGTCCCGCTGCCCAGCACGGCGGCGGTTTGAATGTCATTGGCGTTCAAAATTGAGTTCTCCGCTTTGAATGTGGTTTTGCGCGAGTTGAAAGAAGACTTGGCGTCCATCTCCCCCGGGAGACCGACCCTAGTTGCGAAGGCCTTGCCGGCCCGTAGTCATCACGATCCCGGTACAAGCACGATTTTGCCGACAACATCTCCGGCTTCGAGCCGCTCGTGGGCCATGCTCGCCTCCGAAAGGGGCAGCACTTGATCGATGACCGGTTTGAAGGCTCCCGATGCCAGGCGTTCAAGTATCGGGTCGTAGGTGCGACGCGGGCCCATGGTCGAGCCCAGGATCGAAATGTTCTTCATGAAGAGGTGCGGCAAGACCAAGCTGACTTCCGCGCCCGTCGTTCCGCCGCAGGTCACCAAGCGACCGTTGCGCGCCAAGCTGCGCATCGACCCCTTCCACGTCGCCGGCCCGGTGTGCTCGAAGACGACATTCACACCTTGGCCGCCCGTTTCTGCGAGCACGTGCTTGGGCCAATCGGGATCGTAGTGATCGAGGACGAGGTCGGCGCCCAAATCGCTTACCAAGGAGCGTTTTGCGTCGCTGCCTGCGGTCGCAATGACCTTGGCGCCGTGATCCTTTGCAATCTGAACGGCCGCGGAGCCCACGCCGCTTGCGGCGCCGAGCACGAGCACCGAATCATCCGAGCGCAACATGGCCCGCTCCTTCAACATGCACCACGCGGTTAGAAAAACAAGCGGGCAAGCTGCAGCTTGAACGGGATCCAAGCCGGCCGGCAAGGGACGCAAATAGCGGGCTTCCACGCAGGCGTACTCGCAATCAATACCGTCCGAGTGTTCGCCGCGAATGCCGTAGTCATCGGAAAGATGATCTTTGCCGATCAAATCCATGACCGAGCGCCCGGAGCTCATGCCCGGTTCGATCATCACCACGGCACCCTTTGCCAGGCCCGTCACACCTTCACCGAGCTCGCAAATTTCACCGGTTCCGTCGCTGCCCAGGATGCGCGGCAAGGGGATTTTCACGCCGGGCATTCCGCGCCGCACCCACAAATCCAGGTGATTGACGGAAACGGCCAAGATCTTGACCAAGACCTCACCGGGGCCCGGCTTGGGACGTTCGACGTCGTCCAGGCAAAGTACGCTCGGATCTCCGTGGGAGTGAATGCGTAGTGCTTGCACGATTAGCGCCCCTCGAATTTTGCTGTGCGCTTTTCCGTGAAGGCGGCAATGCCCTCGCGCGCGTCGGCGGACTGGAAGAGTTTGGCTTGCAATTCGCGCTCGAGCGCCAAGCCGGATTCCATCGGAAGCTCGAGTCCGGTTTGAACGGCGCGCTTGATGTGCCCGACGCTCATAGCGGCGCGCTGCGGCGTGCAATAACTGTTCGCCAAGCGCAGGACTTCCTCCAAGAATTCCGTCTCGCTCGATGCCTCAATTTGCTTGTTCACAAGCCCCAGGCGTTCCGCTTCGGCGTAGTCGAACAATTCCCCGGAAGCCATCAGTTCGATCGACTTGGGCTTGCCTACAAGTCGCGCCAAACGTTGGGTGCCGCCGGTTCCAGGCAATACGCCCAGCGAGACTTCGGGCAAACCGCAGCGGCCCGAACCCGCCCTTGCATAACGCAAGTCGGCGGCCAAGGCCACTTCGAGCCCTCCGCCCACGCAATGCCCGCCCAAGGCCCCGATCACCAACTTGGGCGTGTGCTCCAAACGCAACAGGGTTTCGTTGGCGTGCAAGCAAAAGGCGTATTTGAATTCGGGCGTGACCTCATGCAGCATCGAAATGTCCGCGCCGGCACAAAAGAACTTCTCGCCTTCGCCCGCTATCACGATCACTTGCACATCGGAATCGAAGCGTGCGCGCAAAATCGCCTCGTCGAGATCACGCATCATCTCGTACGAATAACCATTGGCGGGAGCATTGGTCAATGTCAAGAGGGCCACACCCCCGCCGGACCGCCAGGCGACTTTTCCGTTGGCCAGGGGCTCGGCCTCACTCAGTTCGTTCAAAAAGGACATATTCGTATTGGTAAGCCCTGGAGCGAATGCGGCCCGGGCGAAATCTGCGGCATGGTGGTGAACCCATTCGGCCCGAGCCGGTCAGCAGCTCGGATTCCGGTACAGCTTCCTCGGGATCC
>JAJDES010000317.1 GCA_029259675.1 Planctomycetota bacterium | reverse complement strand
GCTTGAGGCGCTACAAAAGCGCGTCCCCGCCCTTTTGATCGAGGGATTGCGCACAGGTGAATTGGACGTGGCCCTTGTCAGTTCGGTCGAGCTCTTTCGAAAGCCGGGCTACCGTTACATCGACGGTTTGGCCGTGGCCGGAGACGGACTCGTCAGCAGCGTTCAAGTCTTTTTGCGCAAGCCCATCGAGGCGGTGCAAAGCATCGCCATGGATCCCGCCAGCCGGGCCGCGGCAGCACTCACGCGCGTGGTCTTGAAGGAGAAGTTAGGGCGCTTGCCCAAGTTTGTGGAATTGGAATTGGGACAGGACCCGCGCGCCGCACAAGCCGACGCTTGGCTGCGCATAGGTGATGAAGCTCTGCGCGAATGCTATGAGCCCAACGCGCACCCCTGTTTCAACCCCTCCCAAGCCTGGAGCGCGAGCACGGGCTTGCCCTTTGTCTTCGCCGCATGGATCATCGGACCCGCGGCAAATTTGGAGACGGAGCAAAGCCGGCGCGCTTTCGTGTCCTCGCGCCAATTGGGTCGCAGCCGGCAAGCGGCCTTGGCCGAACAGGCGGCGCGCGAGTGGTCCATTCCCGCAGCGGGAGCAAAGCAATACTTGCTGGAGGAATGTCGGTACGATCTCCCCAGTGACCTCATGCGCAAGGCCCTCTTCACCTTTCGCGACCGAGCCGCGGCCTTGGACCTGTGCCGCGCTGACCTCGAACCGGCCGCCTGCGACCCCCATCAATCGTGCCTAGGCTGATCGATAGCGACCTTTGCCAGCATTGCGGCAAAATCTTGCCCGACCCCAAGCCGCGCGCCTGCCCCCATTGCGGCGGGTCGCAACAGCGCCGCTTTCTTGCCTGCGGCTGCCTGACCAGCGCGCCGCCCATCATTTTGATCGGCTGCCTGCTCGCCTTCCATCACCCCCCCACACAGGCTGCCGACCCGAGCGGGCGCCCACTCGCCCAGAAAACATCCCTGGAAAAATCCCAGCTCGAAGCGCCTAAGAAGACGCCGACTGCGGACTTATCCACGCCCCGGCTGCGCAAGTCGTCCCAGCCCAGCTCCAGTGCTCGCAAGGTTTTGAGGGACTAGGCGTTTTCCGTCGTTGCATTGGGGCGCCCCGCCGTCATAGATACGTGCCTGGCGATCTGGCCCCGGCCGTGCCGTGGGGACCGAAAGTTAGAGGGGCCCGCCAAATTGGCTAATCGCATCCATCGAAAACAGCACACCCGTGACTCCCAACTCCTCTCCCACTCTCTTCGACCTTGATGACGCCGTGACACCCCCTCGTAAGAAGTCGAAGAAGAAGGCTGCCAAGAAGCAGGCCACTCGCAAGAAGGCGAGCAAGGCCTCATCCGCTTCCAAGCCGGCGGCAAAAAAGTCAGCAAAAAAGTCAGCTACAAAGCCAGCCAAGAAGTCGGCCAAGGAAGACACAGCCTCCGCTCCCCGCAGGCGCTCCAACGCCCAGGAGATGGCCACTCGGCAGCGGGAGATCTCCGTTTCGGAGTTCTTCACCAAGAACCGTCACCTGCTGGGTTTCGACTCGCCGCTCAAGGCGCTCTTGACAGCCGTCAAGGAAGCCGTTGACAACTCGCTGGACGCCTGTGAAGAAGCCGGCATCCCGCCCGAGATCTCCGTCGAGCTGATTCAAACTGCGGAAACCCAGTTTCTGATGTGCGTCGAAGACAACGGACCGGGCATTGTCGAAGAGCAGGTTGGCAAGGTCTTCGGCAAGCTCCTTTACGGGTCCAAATTCCACAAGCTATCCCAGAGTCGCGGCCAGCAGGGCATCGGCATCTCCGCCGCGGGCATGTACGGACAGCTCACGACCGGCAAGCCCGTGCGCATCCTTTCCAAGGCCGGACGCAGGCGCAAACCCTTCGAGTATTTGCTCTCGATCGATACGGCCCGCAACAAGCCGGAGATTCACTCCCAAGAGGAGACCGAATGGGAAAAGAGCCACGGCACGCGCGTCGAGATCGAAATGGAGGCGCGCTACCAAAAGGGCCAGCGCTCGGTCGACATGTATCTCAAACAGACGGCCATCTCGAACCCGCACTTGACCCTGCATTACACCGCGCCCGGCGCGGAGAAAATCACCTACGAGCGCAGCACGAAGAAGCTTCCGCCCGAGGCGATTGAGATCAAACCGCACCCCCACGGGGTCGAGCTCGGCGTTTTGATCGGCATGCTCAAGGAAACCGATGCGCGCTCCCTTTCCGGCTTCCTCAAGGAGGAATTCAGTCGCGTGGGACCCAAGGTTGCCAAGGACATCATCAAGACGGCCGGCAAGGGCTTGACCGAAAAGTCCTACCCCTCACGCATCGCGCGCGATGAGGCCAGCGCCCTTTACCAAGCGATCAACAAGACCAAGATCGCCAATCCGTCCACCAATTGCCTGGCGCCGATCGGCGAAGAATTGATTCTCGCCGGCTTGAAAAAGGAAGTCGAAGCCGATTTCTACTTCGCCGCCACGAGGCCGCCCGCTGTTTATCGCGGCAACCCCTTCCAAATCGAAGTGGGCATCGCCTACGGCAAACCCGGCGGCGTCGGCTTGGAGCTCGAAGAAACGGGCCGCATCAAGAAGAAGAAAACGGTCATCGATGCGACCGAGGATCTGGTCGGCGCCGCGGACGAACCGATTCGCGTCATGCGCGTCGCCAACCGCGTACCGCTGCAATATCAGCAATCCGCGTGTGCCATCAACAAGGGCGTGATTCAAACCAATTGGCGCGGTTACGGAATGCAACAACCGCGCGGCGCCCTGCCCATCGGCCCGATGGTGGTCATGGTGCACATCGCCAGTGTTTGGGTGCCCTTCACCTCCGAATCCAAGGAAGCGATTGCGAGCTACGAAGAGATCCTCAAGGAAATTCGCCTGGCCCTGCAAATTTGCGGTCGCAGGCTGGGCACCCACATTCGCAAGGGCAAGCGTCTCAAGCGCGAATTTGAAAAGCGCTCGTACATTGAAAAGTACATTCCCCACATCGGCATCGCGTTGCAGGAGATTCTCGACCTAACGGAAAAGAGCCGCGAGGAAACCGTGGAAACATTGGAGGACGTCCTGCACAAGAGCAGGAAATTCTGACGGGCGCGATCCCAAGAAGGAGCCCGTAAGCTCCGCGCCCTGGGATCGACTCCAGACTTCAACTCCCGCGCGGCATCCAGCAACCCTCGTCTTCGGCACCATGAGCAACAGTCAGGGCAGTACCGCCAACGTCATCGCCGCCATTTGCAGCTTCGTCATTCCAGGCTTGGGTCAATTGGTCCAGGGGCGCCTACTCGCGGCCTTTTTCTACTTCGTCACAATCGGCACTTGCTACTTCTTTCAAGCGCTTGTCCTGCCCCTGATTATCGGGGCGATTCTGCATCTTATTTGCATCATCAGCGCAGCCCGCTTTCAACCCCGCACCTAAGTAAGCCCCGTACCTAAGCCAGGAACAATCGGCAAGTGACTCAAGTCCTTGTTGAATCCACCAAGCGCAAGACACCATGGCCAAGAAGAAAGCCACCCGCAAGAAAGCCACCACCGTGGTCAAGCGCGCGCCCGCCGAATTGGGCACGCTCGACAAAAAGACGCTCAAGTTGATTGGAGACACGGCAGAGCGTGTTCGGCTCTCGATCAATCGTCGCAATCTGCCGGAACTGAAGTTCCCCGTGCGCAGCTTGTCGAACGTCAAGTACGACCGGCGCGTGGGCTACTTTGAGCTGGGCAAGGGGCGCAAGGCGCGGGCCCTTTCGGTCAACACCGTAAAGAACTTCGCCCAAACGCTGAGGCTGATGTCGATCTCGAAGGACATGGTGGAGAACAATGACTTCGCCACCAAGCGGGAGGCCTATTACGTCAGCAAGAACTGGGGCGAGTGCAAGTTCAACGAGCAATCCGAATCCGATGCCGTCATGGACGACATCGAGGCCCTGGCCAGCTTGGACGGATTGGCGCGCGAGCAACTGCGCTACTTCCCCGAGGAGCACGGCGGATCGGTGGCCGGCAACCTGGTCGTGATCGACCGCGACACGGAGACCGGCAAACCCATTCGCATCGATTGCACCGCCTTCGGCACGGGTTCCTATTCCATTCCGCACTCGGTTGAACACCTCAAGTTCGAGACCGAAGCCAAGTTCGTCCTCGCGATCGAAACCGGCGGTATGTTCCAGCGCTTGAACAACCATAAGTTTTGGAAGATAGCGGGCTGCATCCTGGTCGAGATGGGCGGGGTGCCCACGCGCGCGACACGACGCTTCATCCGGCGCCTCTCCGACCAGAAGAAGATTCCGGTCTACTGCTTCGTCGATTGCGATCCCTACGGCATCGCCAACATCTACCGCACCCTCAAGGTCGGTTCGGGCAACGCGGCGCACATCAACCGCTTCTTTTGCGTCCCCAAGGCTCAATACCTGGGCGTCACGCCCCAGGACATCATCGACTTCAAGCTCGAAGATGCGACTCACCCACTGCAGG
>JAJDES010000316.1 GCA_029259675.1 Planctomycetota bacterium | reverse complement strand
ATTCATGATTCTGACTTGGTGAGGAGTGGAGCGGAGTGAAATTGACAACTGCTCTGCAACGAAGGCCGAGCAGGCAATTATTGAGCATAGCACCACATTTGAATCCCGCTGCACAGCTGAACAAATCGGCGCTTTCCCCCTTCATTACTGTCAAGGGGAACGTGTGGCGGTCGCCCTTGAGCGGCACAGGGGCCGGATCCACTTCCCGCGGATAAACCCGAGCGGGCTGCCCTACGCATTCCAGCTATCGAATGCGTTGTTGCTGTCCGTCACTGGAGCTGGGCTGCCGCTTCTCTCGAATGGGACGACTCCTAAAGAATCGATCGCGAGCCCAGAGCCAAGCGGCGGGCAGTGCCATCAGCGGCCACAGCCATTTTGGTTCTACCCACTCGCCCCCATCGATCCAACCGGCCAAGGGTGCATACAACAAGGGCGCGACCAAGATTAGGTGGAACCAAGCGCGCGATGGATAAAAGGCCAAGAATGGAATCACCCACGTCAGGTACCAGGGGTGAAGCGTCGGAGACAACACGAGCAGGGCGCCGATCCAAACGAAGCTGGTTTGCAAGACGCAGTCATTGCGACGCCAGCTCCTCCAAGCAATCGTCAACCAAATCAAACCCAAGCATGCGCGGGCCACGCGACGCGAATCGAACCCGCTTTCATCCATGGGCAGCAGGCCGGCAAGCATGGGCTCGATAAAGCGGTGCACCAAGCTGGCGGCTTCCCACCGAAAACCATATTCGCCCAAGCCGCGCCATAGGCCTTCGTAGCCCCCGCGCAGGAAGAAAAACGGAGCGACAATCGCAAGCGCCGTTCCAACGGCAACCAGCAATTGAGTTCCGCGCGTACGCCAGTCGGCAGACTTGCGCATGACCAGGGGGATGAGCAGCACCGGAAGCAACTTGGCCATGGCGCCGGCCATCAAGGCGGCCACGGCCAGGTGGTGGTGCTTGCGGGCGGAAAAAGCCAAACCAGCCATGGCCAAGGCGATCATCAAGCTGTCCAAGTGCCCACTGCCGGCGTACTCGATCAGGACCAGAGGACTCCAGGCCCAAACAAGTGCCAAGCCCAGTGGCTTTTTCATCCCGCGCAGCAACAGCAGGATTGGAATCAAGGTCAGCAAATCGAACAGGCCGAAAGCGAAGCGTTGGGCGAGCAAAGCACGCTCCGGATGGCTTGGACCACCGGCCAAAGCTGTGGCCGCCGCCATCACAGCCTGCGCCAGCGGCGGGTAAGCCGCGCTGACTTCGGGGTGATTCACGCCGGCGTTTATGACGGACCAACGGGCGCGCTGATCGGCCAGCTCAGGCGAGGCGGGTGCATGGGTGTAGGGGCTGATGCCCTCCGCCACCAGGCCACCCTCCCACACGTAGCGAAAACCGTCATCGGACAGACCCGGATCGCCCGCGAAGGCGATCAAGCGCAGCAATACGCCGCCTACGATTACGGCAGTTGCTCCGATTTTGCCGGAACGCGCCGCTCCGATGGCCAGGAGCCAACCGAGTCCACCCAAGACCAGCGCGGTAAGTCGCGAAACGGAATGTGCGGGTACGGGTCCCAGTGGCGAAGCAAGTGCGATCGAGCAAGCGATCAGAAACCAACCGAACGCAGCCCGAAGCGCTACGTTGTTAACGGTGCGCTTAGCTCGGGCCGTACTGCCGGGAGCGCTCACGCCTTCGCCCACGCGATTCGGCGAACGCAAAATCCGCTCTCACAAAGTTCATGCGAAAACCCGATTGCCCAGCAACGGCTCGTTAGCCATGACCCCATCCGTTTGCTGTGTGCGGCAGCTTTCAAAACCGTAAGGCTGCTCGCGTTCCGCTGGCGGGACGAAATCCACTCCGATTTCTTATTTGAGTTCACCACGTGCAAGGAATGTCCGTAAATGAGCGTCGGAGCTGCGTTTGCTCCCCGATCCCAAACCCGCGCCCGGGGGGGCCACGGATTGGATCGGATCTCCCTGTCGGGAGATAGAGTCCGGGGAGGCGTCAGTGCGAAATTCGGCTGACGCCTCCTCTCTATGGAACTCGCATCGAAGGCGATCGCCATTTTGTGAGCGCTTGCGGGGAACGGCAAAGGGGTCGGCACGGCCCGTATGCTAACCATGTCCCACGAGAGTCGCGCCCCGGCTTCAAAACGTACCGGGCGAAGCTGCCCTCAGCAGTCGTGCGGATTGCATTGATTCCGGACAGTCAGCGCGTCGCTTTGGCGGCCCTAAGGCTGTTCTGCGACGCGATCTTCCGGACGAGGTCGATCCAGGGAACTCGACTTCGGACGACCCTGCGCCCGATCGCTCTTGTCTTCCCGATCTGAATTCGAACAGGCCGATGCATCGGACGTGTCTGCGACTTCCAATGGCGCCGCAACAGCAGCACCTCGAGCCGTTGCGGGAACTTGTGAGCCTGGCTCCTTTGCAACCGCTTTGGAATTTTTGCTCGGGGCAACTCCCGCAGCGCGAAGCGATGGCTGAACTTGGGCCCCCGTGAAGGGATCCACTACTCCAGCTGCACGCTTCAAATCCCCATTCGAATTGGGTTGCGGCTCAGCGGAATTTTTGTCTGCGACAGATTCAGGCGCTCCACCCGGCGTGCTTCGACCCGCTTCCGGGAGCTTCAAATCACAACTCTCAATTTTGAGGTCCTGCATGCGCGCAGCCAGTGTATCGGGGTCCCAACCCAGATAGAGCGCGGCCCGCGTCTTGTTGAAATTGCCGGTTTGCTTGGCCGTGTATTGCAAGGCTTCGACAATGACATTGCGCTTGGGTTGGCGGCTTGAAAACTTGCGCAACAAGCCGCCGCCGAAGCGATCCACCAATTCAGCAAGATCTTCGGGCCCGATCATTTCTCCCTGCCCGTAGCGAGCCCGGGCCGGAGCCGCCTGAACGGCGCGCCCCAAACTCGGGCTCTCAAGCGCCACCAACTTGTAGATCAAATTTTCCAATTCGCGCATGTTGCCGGGCCAGGGTTGGCGCCAAAGCAAGGCGTGGGCTGCATCGCTTAAAAAGCGTGCGGGCTTGCCCTCCTCTTCTGCGCAGCGACGCAACATGTGATCCGCCAAGGCGGGGACCTCAGCTCGGCGGGCGTTCAGGCCGGGCACTTCGAATTGCAACCGATCGAGCCGATGGACCAGTCCGGGGTCGATTTCGCCGCGTTCGGCGGCTTCGGATAGCGAGCAATCCAAGGTCACAATCAAGCGCCCGAAAGGGCCCCTGCCCGCGTCCATTCGCTTATCCAGGCATGTGACCAACAAGCCTTGCAGCCAAGGCGCCAAATCCCCCAGACCCGAAATCAATAGCGTGCGGCAGGGCCAATTTCCGGTTGGCTCGCAGGCAACAGCAGCCCATGGATCCATTTCATCGTCAGTCCCCTCCGGCTCCATCAACTGCTCAATCTTCGTTCGAATCAATTCCTCGGGAGTCGAACGCGCCCGCACCTCCGTCATGGTCTCTGGAGCTGCGCCCGACTCGAAGTGCATCCAGCGCGCGAGCACGGCTTTGCCCGCACCGGGTGGACCGAATAGTGCCGCGCGCGAGCTCGAACGCCCCATGCGAACGAAGTCCAATGCGTTGCGAGCAAATCCAGGCGATAACGGATCCAAGCGAGGATCCACTCCAAAGTGTTCGCGATGCCACGCTCGAAACTGGGCCAAGCGAAAGTCTGCGGCCCATTGATCTAAGGCGCCCTGCAATCGAATCAAGTCGTCTTCCGTAAAGTCCCGACGCCGGGTGGATTCGAGCGCCAGGACTCCCAAGACGCGATCTTCGAAGCGAATGGGGAACAGCGCGCCCGATGCCGCCTTCGCGTGTACCGCCAATTCGGGATCGGGTGTTTCGAATTTGAGCGGAGCGCCCGTGCGTCGAACTCGTTCCAAGCCGCGCCCCTCCCCGGCAAGCTCCTCGACTGCGATGGCCGCACCGCCGGCCCCCACCGGCAACAAGCGCCCATCACGCTGAGCGTCTGTTGGGTATCCCCCACAATCCCCAGAGAAACCACACCAACGGCGCTGGGCGAGTTTGACTCCGCTGCCGGCCATGAAGCGCGCCAGGGATTCGCCTCGGGGATCGTTTGGAAGCGGATCGGCCTTGGCCGTTCGCACACAGACTTTTGGTGCAACGCTCAGCTTGATTGGGGTCGAGTTGAGATCGCGCTGCGCCAAAACCGCCAGGGCGTTCAGCTCTTCACGCGTCGGCAGCGCCAAGTGATCAAATTCAAGGTGCAACCAGCCCGCAACTTCACCGTCCGCTCCGCAAATGGGTACGAGCGCCAAACTGAGCGCCGATTGATGCGCAAGATTCTGCTGCAATTCGCCCGCCTTCGAAACGCGCACAACCTGCTGCGCAGCTTCACTAACCAAACGGTGCTCTGCACAGCCCGGCAGCGTCCAAACTCGATCGCGGCCGGCGAGCCAATCGGCCGCACGGGCGCGCAAGCCCGGGGCCACATCCAAACGCATGGTCACCAGGGCTCGATCGGGCTCGAGTCGAAACACGGCCAAAACAACGGCTCCCACAAGCGAGCGCTGCAAGCGCTCGAAACTGCGCGCCTTGACACTCGCTTGCGAATGGGCGCCGATTAGAAGTTGGCTCCAGGGTCCCGGAACCGCACTCAAGTCCGAAAGAGTGCGCGGCAAGGTTCGGGAGTCCCCCGGGACTCCTTCCAGCAATGCTTGCGCCGTCTCCATTCGCCCGGCCAAAACCTCAATCCAGCCGAGAAGTCGCAGGGAATCGGGATCCCCAGCCACAACGCTACTGTGGGCTTCCAACCAGTCCCGTGCTGCGCTCACCGCTCCGCGCGACAGTCGGCTCTCGGCGCCATCGCGAACGGCTGCAGCCAATAGGCGCGCTGGGGGCGTGCTTTCAATCAAAGCCGAAAGGGCTTCTTCGCCGGCCAGCGGTCCCGCTGCGCAGCCCAGGTAGCGCGCCTCCCAAAGCAAGGCTTCGGGCTGAGTTGCGCATGGGCCCTTCACCTCTTCGTCGTCAAGTGCGCGCCGCAAGCATTCCAATAGTCGCCGACTAACTTCGAGCGGAGTTTCGCCCGGCGCGGGAACGCCCGCCAACCAGTCCTGTTGCTTGCGCTCCTGTTCAAGCGCGCTCCAATGTTCCTGCGCTTTGCTGAACCCACCCTTCGGCACGCTCGCTGCGGCCCCGTCGCCGCACGTCGGTTCGCCCCGCTGCCCATCGCAGCTCGCCAAACGAGCCCACGTAAACCAACTCCCGCGTCCGGCGCAAACGGCGAGGTATTCGGTCAGTAAGCCGACTAAATGCAGGCGCAGATCGGCGCGACGATTCTGGCTCAATTCGCGTGCGACGCCCCTGTGATCGATGGCAACGCGTCCGCCGCGAGCGGGCCGGGCGTCATTCGTCAGTAGGCGCGCGTAGGTCGCGAAGCGCCTGGCGAGGTCAAGATGAACTTCATGGGCGTCGGGCAGCAGCAACTCAAGAACGTCATTTGCCATGGGGAAAATTCTGTAGGAACCAAGGGGATGGGGACGCTTTGCATTCGTGCCGGTCTACTCGAGTTGACCCACCAAATATTGACAGGCCCCACGCGCCGGGCTGTTTCGCGCTTGCATTTGCGTCAGAAGAAGCTGTGCCTGCAAACACATGTCCGCGCGTGACACCGACGTCATGGAAAGCCGGCGCTCGAGGCCCTTGCGCAATTGCTCGGTTCCGTTGGACGAACTCAATGCCAAATGATCGAGCTCCGCAACAAACTCCAATGCGGATTCGCGCGGCAATTCAAAGCCGGCGAGATAGAAGCAGCTTGCGCAAGCTTCGAAGCGAGCCGAAGGGGCAGCGTGAACAACTTGCAACGGTTGATGAATCCGAATGGAGCTCGACTCAGCCCGCGCAGCCGTTCTTTGTGCCCGCGTATCCCGCTCGGCAACCCTCGCAAGCTTCAGAGCGCTGCGTGCCGATCCAAGCGCCAGGCTGCTCCAACCTGCCGAATGGTGGGCTTCGGATAGGCCCAGGTGAATCCAACTCCCATCGATTCGTTCCCCAAAATCGCCATGGGGCCCCATGCGCTCAGCATCCCACCACAACGGATTGGTCCACTCGCGCAAACCTCCACCCCATTCGTTGAGGGCTTCGTCTTTCGAAAGGGAAGGACTCGCGGTACTGCGTGCGGGCTCGGGCGAAGCTTCAGATTCCAAGGCTCGTTGCGCCCAATTTGCCCGCTGGCCCCAATTTAGATGTGCCGGGATGCGCCGCTCCTGCGCAGCTTGCTCCGCAGCCACCAAAGCCCCCAAAAAAGTCCTTAGAGCCCGTCGGTCCGCACCAACAGACAGTTGCGTCTGACCGAGCAAGTAGCGGCCCGCAGCGCAATCACGGGCCAAAAGTGATTCCGCGGCCAATTCAGAAGCTTGGGGCCAAGCGTCCATTGGATGGAGAACGCAATGGGCAAGCACGGCGGCCGAGCACGTTTCCAAATCGCTCGAAATGCAGGCCAAGGCCGTTTGCGCAAACCCCGCTCGCAACGAAGCGAGTTCCGCTTTCGTCGGGGCAGCGCAAGAAGCCGCTTCCGAGTGCTTTCCGCGCGCGAGCCGGAGCTTGGCCGCGACACGCAATTGAAAGGCCAATTCGCGGCGCAGGACCCAGCGCAACTCGCGCCCGGCAGGACTTTCGTCAAGGGGAGAGAATTCGGGCCTGCGCCCCTCGGCAGTGGAGCGGGCACCCTGGCCGGATCGGCCGACTCGGCGCAATTGTCCCAGCAATTCGCTTTGCATTCCCCGCGCCGATTCGTGCCGCACCAATTCGCGCAACAGGTCGGCGATACCCTTGGGTTCCAAGGTAGTGGTCGTGTTCATTGATTCGCGTCTTTCCCCATGGCCTCTCCCGACTTGCATGGGCGCACCTGAGCCAGAGCGGACAGGAGCGCGCGTCTGGCGCGACGCGCAAGCTCGGTCGGACTGCAGCCCCATGACTGCGCCAACTCTTCCAATTCGCGGCCTTCAATGACCAAGCCGTTGAAAGCTCTGCGCTCCGCGGCGGGCCGAGCGTTGAAAGCCGCGCAAGCGGCGCGCACCGAAGCGGGGCCCAGCCCAAGCGGCTGAGCCAGTTGTGCAAAGGCTCCACCGGCCTCCTCGTCTAAGGTCGCCTCCTCCTCTTGAACTAGCAGTTCCCGCACAGCGCGGGCCACATTGTCGGACACGAAATCGGGCATGTCATCAGTACCCAGATTCGTCACCGAAGCCCGAGCGCAGTGGGCAAGCGCCTTCAGATGCACTCGATCCGCGTCAAACAGGAGGGCTTCCGTGCGCAGGTGCTCGTGAACTTTTTCACGCACGCCCAGGGGATCGCCGTTGGCGATCCGTTCCAAGACTTCGCCGGGACTACCCAGCAGCATCATTCGCAAGTCTGCGAATCCAGCGCCGGAGCTCGGCTCCGGCTTGCTGCCCCTGCGCTCGGATTCAGCTTTCGAGTCGGGCCGCCCCCGTCTGCTGGGCCCGGACTTGACCGGTTTTCGCGTTCGCGGCCCGCGCGGAGTTGCCGTTGGCTCTACCGCTAATTGCCCAGGTAATTGCCCAGGCTTAGCACCTGTTGTCGCGGCACCCGTTGTCGCACCGCCCGTGGGCACAGCCCCCTCCAGCACCGAATCACTGCCTGCGGCCGCGTGACCCGTATCGCCCTGCACTGATTCCTGCATGGAACCTCCCCCTTGGTTCTTCCGCTGTCGTAATGAATCAAATTCCAAATGGACCCGTTTGCGCGCACCCCGCTCCGAATCGTTTTTGCGAGCCTTGCGTTGGAACGGCCTTGCCGAAGCTCGGCCGGCGGCGCAAGCGCAGGACTCAGCTTTGAACAATTCATCTCAAAGTCAGCGCCCCTTGCTCGCGTTGAAGTTTAGGAGCCTTCTTCCAAAGTGGGCCGATTTGGCCTCGCAGGCGCCTTTTCGAGGCCCCAGCGGACCTGCCACAGCGCGCACAAGCCACAATTCCCAGGTTCAAGACACGGATATGTCAGCCGCAGACGTTTGGGATGGCGCTGCGCAGGGGCTACGATCCCGCCTTGCCCATCGGGAGCAGCTGCTGCTCGACGAGGAAAACCGCACGAAACCTTGGAGGAATGCGTTGACTGGACTCTTGGCAGACAAAACCGGCGTGGTTCTTGGCGTCGCTAACAAGCGCTCGATCGCCTGGGCCGCCGCGCGCGCCCTTGCGGATCAAGGCATGCGTTTGGCCTTCACGTACGCGGGTGAGCGCATGGAAGGGCCGGTCCGCAAACTCGCCGAAGAACTGGAGGGCTCCTTGGTCCTTCCGTGCGACGTGACTCGGCCGGACGAAATCGACAGCGCCTTCGAATCGATCGGCAAGGAATTCGGCACGCTGGACAGCGTTGTGCACGCCGTGGCCTTTGCGCCGCGAGATGAACTTGCCGGCGACTTCTTCAATACAACGAAGGAGGGCTACATGATTTCGCACGAAGTCTCAGCCTATTCGCTCACGGCCGTGGCGCGCCGAGCCATGCCGCTCATGGAGGGTCGCGACGGGACGATCGTGACCTTGACCTACATTGGCTCGGAGCGCGTCATCCCCAATTACAACGTAATGGGAATTGCAAAAGCCGCGCTCGAATCCAGCGTGCGCTACTTGGCTGCGGACTTGGGGCCGCGCAATATCCGCGTCAACGCCGTTTCGGCGGGACCGATTCGAACACTATCCGCGTCGGGCGTCGCGGGCTTCAGCTCCATCCTCGACAAGATCGCCGAGCGCACTCCCCTGCGACGCAACATCACAGCTGATGAGGTCGGCACCGTGTGCGCATTCCTCAGTGGTCCGCATTCGAGCGGGATGACCGGCACGACAATATTTGTCGACGCCGGCTACCACATCATGGGCGTCTGAATCTTGGAACTCTGACTTGCTGCGGTGCTTGAAAGGCACCGCAGCTCATGCTTCCAGGTCGCTGTTAGCTTTTCCTTCGCGAAGCGAAGCTTCGTGCCTGTGGAACGGCCCGCAAAGGTCGGCCCCACGCTGAGCGACGATTGGCGCCGCATTCAGACCGCTTGTCCGGCCAGCTGCAAAAAGAACACTTTGCGCTCGATTCAAGGACACCTGCGGAATTTGGAGTGCTTAGGGTCCCCCATCCGATTGCGGATGGGGAGAACCCCAGTGTCCGTCTAGACCGTGCTTCCACTGCTTTGCAGGGCAAAGCAAACCGGCAGGGAATTGCGCTAAAACGTCCAGCCGACCGAAATCGCCAAGGTCGTGTCAACGCGTTCTTTGCCGGTCGCGGGCGTGTTGTCCCACACGAACAAGTATTGGAGTTGCGAAAACATGCTCTCGGTCATCTTCACGCGAAAGCGAGTGTCCACTCGAGCGTTCATGTCGTCGCCATCATCCAAGCTTCTCAACATTGTGGACTCTTGAGTGAACTTGACGTTTTCGTTCATTTGCCACATGACGCCGTAGCCTGCACGCAAGGAGAGGAAATCAACGTCGTCAGAGGAGCCATTGAAGTTCTCATCGACAAAACTGAGACCCAGTTCACCCTTGAGCTCAAGACCCTCTGTCTTCTTGAATTGACGACCGGCACCAGCTGTGTAGATCGTTCGCTTGTTCAAGTTAGCGAGCTCGTCGGACTGGAGTTCGAACTTACCGAAGCCATAGGTCTTTTCGGTAACAAAACGGTCGTACTGTCCGCTGGCGCCATAGGTTCTCGCAGTCGTGCTTGATTCACCCGTCTCCTGATCCTCCTGCTCAACGCGACTGCCGAATGCACTGAAAATCATGCGATTCTTGCCCCACTCCTTAGTGGCGTCCGCATTGACATTTGAGGTGGTCACTTCCGAGTTTCCCTTAGTGCTGACGATGCCGGCGCTGACGGAGCCCGTCCATTTCGGAGCTTCTTCTGCCCCATCGGGAGCATCGGGGTCGTCCTGAGCCGAGGATGAGGCCGAGCTCGGCTCGGAAACCGCTGCATTCGATTCCGGCGCCCAAACGAGGGAACTCCTAACCAGTGCGGGCGTAGCCTCCGCCTTCAACGGAGCGGCGGGAAGCGCAAGCGGAAGCGCCGGCTGTGCGGAGAGAAGCAGAAAGCTGATGGGAGTGAGAAACATGAAAGTGGTGTGTAGGGTTTTGAAAACGGCCAGCCATCACGACTAGGGCCAGCAGTTTAGGAGCCCGAGCTTGGCTCGCAAGAAAAGCCTCTGCCGGCCCCCCAAGCCAGGTTTGGGAATGCACTGGCCCTGGAACTCCCACAACATTTCACTTTGCATTGGGTGCGGGCCAACGCTCTCAGCCCTTGGAGCGTAGCCGGCGAAAATGATGCGTTGCAGCCGAGCCTTGCAAGCCAGCCCCATCGCGGATATCACATTTGGCCCTTCTGGGGGCCCGACGGCCGCAAGAAAGCCTTCCCGGCCCGCTGCGCGGCTAGGGCCCTGCGTGTGGCTAGCACCGATAGCCCGCCGGCCCGAAGGGATGCTGCCTGGATCCTTGCTGCAAAAGCGGCGAATCCCCCGGCGTATTGCGTGTGCTGGGGGCTCAGCCTGTGCCGAAGCAGCCCCTAACCACTTCCTGCTTTCCAGCCAGCCCGCATGTGCCGGGTTGGAGACCTGCTAGTAGAAGCCAGTCATGGATGCATTGATCGAGATCGACAATCTGAGCAAGCATTTCGGCGAGCTCGTCGCCGTAGACAACGTCACCTTCTCCGTCGCGCGCGGCGAGGTCGTTGGATTCCTTGGGCCCAACGGAGCCGGCAAGTCCACAACCATGAAAATGGTCACGGGCTTCCTGACTCCCAGCGCAGGAAAGATCAGCGTTTGCGGACATTCCGTCGCCGACAATCCGCTCGCCGCCAAAACCGCCATCGGCTACCTGCCGGAGGGCGCCCCGGCCTATCCGGAGATGACCCCCCTGGGCTTCCTCCGCTTCATCGCCGACGTGCGCGGCATGGGCGCCTCCCTGAGGGAGGAGCGAATCCGCGAAGTGGTCAGCAAAGTCCACTTGGAGGGCGTTTTGCACCAACCGATCGACACCCTGTCCAAGGGCTTCAAGCGTCGCGTCGGGCTGGCCCAAGCCATTCTGCACGACCCCAAGGTGCTCATCTTGGACGAACCGACCGACGGCCTCGACCCGAATCAGAAGCACGAG
The DNA here is from genome assembly GCA_029259675.1 of Planctomycetota bacterium. Classification (GTDB taxonomy): domain Bacteria; phylum Planctomycetota; class UBA1135; order UBA1135; genus JAJDES01. Next base: position 8,120 of record JAJDES010000316.1, on the reverse strand, counting down.
GTGCGCAGCCTGATACAAGAGATGGCCAGCGACAAAGCCATCCTGCTGTCGACCCACATCCTCGAAGAGGTCGATGCGGTTTGCACGCGAGCCATGATCATCAACAAGGGTCGCGTGGTTCAGGACGGCACGCCGGCCGAGTTGCAGTCGCGTTCGAAGCTGCACAACGCGGTCACGATTCGCATGGCCGCAGACAAAGCGGCCAGCGCGCGCAATGACTTGCAAACGCTTAACGGAGTGGCCGGGATCCAAGAGCTGACTGGTTCAGCCGATCAAAACGGCAGCGTCAGCTTTCAGGTGCTTGCCAGCAACGGACAATCGATCATCAATCAAGTCGGCGTGCGCATGCGCGAAAAGCAATGGGATGTCGAGGAGATGCACGTTGAAAAAGCGCGCTTGGATGACGTCTTCCGCTCCCTAACCAGCAGCGACGTGAGTGAAACCACAGTTTCAGGAGGAGTTTCGTGAAAGGCACCCTAAGTATCTTCAAGCGTGAGTTCGGCAGCTACTTTGCCACTCCCGTGGCCTACGTCTTCATCCTCGTGTTCCTGATGCTGGCGGGTTTCTTCACCTTCCAACTGGGCAGCTTTTGGGATCGCAGCGAAGCCGATTTGCGCCCCTTCTTCAACTTCCTGCCCTGGCTCTACTTGTTCCTTATCCCGGCCATTTCCATGCGCCTGTGGGCGGAGGAACGCAAGAGCGGCACGATTGAACTGTTGATGACCTTGCCCATCACCATGAATCAAGCGGTGCTCGGCAAGTTCTTCGCAGCTTGGGCTTTCGCCAGCCTGTGCCTGGCCCTGACCTTTCCCCTGTGGATCACGGTCTCCTACCTGGGCGACCCCGACCACGGCGTGATCCTTGCCAGCTATGTGGGCGGAATCCTCATGGGCGGCGGCTTCCTGGCGATTGGTTCCTGCATATCGGCAATCACCAAAAACCAAGTCATCGCCTTCGTCATCAGCGTCGTCGTGTGCCTGATGTTCATCCTCTTCGGGGTTTCGCCCGTGCTCGGCATGTTCAGCTCCTGGGCGCCGGAAGTGGTCGTGGACACCCTGGCCTCCTTCAGTTTCCTGACTCACTTCGAATCGATCACCAAAGGTGTCGTCGACGCCCGCGACATCCTCTTCTTCGGTTCCTTGATCGCGTTCTTCATGTTCGCCAACGCCCTTATTCTCGATCACAAAAAGGCCGTCTAGCATGAAATCACAACTCACATACACGGGACTTTTGATCGGCTTTGTGCTGTTCTTCGCCATCAACGTTGCGGGCAGCAAACCCCTGCGCGGCGTGCGTCTGGACTTGACGGAGAACCAGCTCTTCACGCTGACCGAAGGCACGAAGAAGATCGCCAGAAACCTTGAGGAGCCCGTCAACCTCAAGCTGTACTACGCCAGCAAACTCGCCAACGACTTCCCCACGCTCAAGAGTTACGGAGACCGGGTCGTTGAGCTGCTGACGGAATACATGAACATGTCGGGCGGCAAGATCCGGCTTGAAATCGTGGAGCCCGAGTCTTTCTCGGAAGCCGAAGAGGAGGCGATTCAAGACGGCATCGCCCCGATCCCGCTCCCCAGCCAGGACAAGTTCTACCTGGGCCTGGTGGGCAGCAGTTCAACCGACGACAAGGAGACGATTCCGTTCTTCGACCCGTTGAAGGAACAACTGCTCGAGTACGAGATCTCCCGCCTGATCTACCGCTTGGCCAACACCGATCGCGCTGTAGTCGGAGTCCTGACCACCCTGCCCCTGCAGGGCGGTCCGCCGGTCAATCCCATGCAGGGCCAGGGCCAGCCCGAATGGGAAATCGTCAGGCAGATGCGCGGCCTGTTCGATGTGCGCTTCTTGAGCACGAGCTTGACGAAGATCGAAGACGACGTGGACGTCCTGATGATTGTCCACCCCAAGGATTTCTCAGAGCAAACGCTTTTCGCCATTGATCAGCACGTACTGAACGGTGGACACGCCATGGTCCTTGTTGACCCTTTTGCCGAAGCCGACCAACCGCCCAATCCCCAGGATCAGATGGCGGCCTTCGCCTACGATCGCTCGTCCAATTTCGGCGGTCTATTGGCCGCCTGGGGCCTCAACTTGGTTGATGCCAAGATCGCGGCGGATCGCAAGTCCGCCACGGGCCCGCCCATCTTGAAAACGCCGTTCGTGGCCTGGCTCAATACGGGCGAGGACAATCACAACGCGGACGAACCGACGATCAGCGCTTTCGATCAGTTGCTCTTGCCCTATGCCGGCATTCTGCAGCGCGTCGAGGGCGTCGATACCCAAGTCTTCCCGTTGATCGAGACCACGACGGATTCGATGCAAGTGGACAAGATGAAGGTTCAGTTCCGCCCCGATCCCGAAGCGCTGCTGCGCGACTTCGTACCCGAGGAAGCCCGCTTAACGGTGGCAGCCCGCATTGCGGGCAAGGCCAAAACGGCCTTCCCCGGCGGACGCCCCAGCGCTGCTCCGGTGGACGGTCAAGCCCCGCCGGTTGAGGAGAGCGTCTTTGATGTCATTACCGAGTCAAAGGATTCGATCAACGTCATCGTCATCGCGGACGCGGACCTCTTGCAGGATCGCTTTTGGACGCAATCGCAAATGTTCGGTCAGATCAATTTGGGCCCCCGCAAATTCACCGACAACGGAGATTTCGTAATCAACTGCCTCGACAATCTCAGCGGCAGTGAAGATTTGATCAGCATTCGCGGTCGCGAGAAATCCAAACGGCCCTTCAAGATCGTGGATGAGATTCGCACCACAGCGGAACAAACCTACCTGCGCGAAGCCCAGGATCTGGAGAGCAAGCTGGCCGAGACGGAGCGAGAAATCTCCGATCTGCAACGCAACCGCGCGGACGGCAGCTCCTTGATCCTCACGCCCGAACAGGAAAAGAGCATCCAAAAGTTCCGCGATGAACAAATCGAAACGCGTCGCAAGCTGCGGGCACTGCGCCACACCATGAATAAGGATATCGAGAGCCTGGGAACCCGGCTCAAACTGGCCCACATTCTCGGCGTCCCCATCATTGCCGTTCTGTGCCTGGCGGGCTTTTGCTCCATGCGGCGCAAGCGCCTTTAGAACTGACCACGAAGGAGATACGCACGATGAAGCAGAAGAACCTGTTGATCTTGCTCGTGGCCACGGCAGCGGCCATATACGCAACCACACTGAAGTTCGGCGATGAAGTTGAAGTCACCGCTGCGGACCAAGCCGGTGAAAAGCTCTACGCCGACCTGGCCCAGCGCGTCAACGACGTCAGCCAAATCGAAATTACCCAAGGCACGGAATCCATCACGGTTCAAAAGGCCGAGGACGACAGCTGGCGCTTGACCCAGATGGGTTCCTACCCCGTCAAGTTCGAGACGGTGAAGCAGTACTTGATGACCTTCACCGGCCTGGAGCGCATCGAACCCAAGACCCAAACCGCCTCCCTCTACGAACGCATCGGCGTTCAAGACCCCGGCGCCGAGTCGCCCTCCAAGCTGGTCGTGCTCAAGGACGAGGGCGGTTCGCCCCTGGCTTCGCTGATCGTCGGCAATTCATCCGACGCACAAAAGCCCCAGTACTACGTTCGCAAGAGCGGCGAAGATCAATCTTGGCTGGTTGCGGGCGCGCTCGACATTGCCACCGATCACACCAATTGGATCGACAAGGAAATCCTCAACCTCGAGGGTCCGCGCATGCGGCAGGTCGAGATTACGCGACCCGACGCCGAGCCGCTCGTGATTTTCAAGGATGCCAAGGAGGACGCCAACTTCCAGGTCCAAGGCGTACCGGAGGAGCGCGAGTTGCGCTTCCCCACCGTGGCCAACTCGGTCGGCTCAGCCCTCGCCTTCCTCAATTTGGACGACGTCAAACCCCAATCAGAAATCGATTGGGAAGCCGGCCCGAACACGACCGCACGCTTTTCCGCATGGGATGGACTCGTCGTTACGGCCCAGACCGTGACGTTGGATGAAACCATGTGGGTCAAGTTCGAAGCCTCGTATTCGGAGCCCTCCGAGCCCGTCGGTCCGGCGGCGCCCGAGGATCCCGAAGCCGAAGCTCCCGCCGAGGACGACGGCCCAAGCCCGGCTGAAGTCAAGTTGGAGGTCACCAAACTCAACGCTCGACTGGGCGGATGGGCCTACACATTCCCCAGCTACAAGAATTCCAACTTCAACAAGCAAATGGACGAGTTGCTGGCGGAAATCGTTGAAGAGCCCGTAGGCAACGACTCCGAAGTGCCCGCGGGCGAAGCAGAGCCCAACTTCGAGGAGTTGATGAAGGAATTCCAAATGGAGTCCGAGAATCTCAAGCAAGCGCCGCAGGACCCCCCTCCCGCACAGGCGCCCGAAACGGACGGCCAGTCGCCCAGCGAGGATTCCTGAACAGCACTTCGCGCAGCACCCAAGGGGAACAAGGCCTTACCCCCCTAGCTGCGCAAACGGTATCGCGCTCACACTACAAAGCCCGGCTGTCACCCCAAGGGGTTCGACAGTCGGGCCTTTTCGTTGCGTATCGAATTCGCGCATTCGGCAGCCTTAGTAGTGCACCCACCGAATGTCTATTGAGCAACCGCATTCCCAAGACGCGCTCGGGAATGGCTATTGGGTCGGGCTATCCCCGGCTTATCGAAACGAATTCCGGAATGGCCGTGGGGAGCTTCGAATTCGGTCGACGCACCGGTAAAGCTGTGCACGCCAGTTCGACCTCTCAAACGTCATCCACCCCGCAAACCGGTTTCCCGCGCCGGCTTCCCGCGGCCGGCAGCCCTCAGGCCGGCCCGTAGGCGACGCGGTAGTTGAAGTAGAAGTAGGGCGCCAGCATGAACAGTCCGCCAAAGAGTGAAAAGACCATCGCCCGGCGCAGCCGGGCCGGCTCCAACTCGCCCTTCGGGTCCATCAACTGCTGCCCGTGGGCCAAGTCCCAAGCCACGTCGATCACGCTCTGGAGCACGAGACAGGGAAAGACAAAGCGCCAGATCGACGCGATGTCCGATCGCACATGGCCCTCGGATTGAACGTAAAAAATCATGCCGGCCGCCCCGAGCCCGCCCACGAGGGCTCCCCCCAGGAGCTTCCATTGGGGTGCCCCAAGGCGCCCCTGCTCCCGCAATGCCAGCACGGAAAGAAGGGCGTAAAGGAAAATGTAGATGCTGATCCAAGCTTGCACCGCGCCATCTTACGCCGGGATACCGGCAGTTGCAGCGCTTCTAAGGCAACGCGCCTCAGGAGTCTGGAATTCAAATCGAGCGAAGCAGACAGATCGCTTGCTAATATCTGGGCCCGGGGGCCGCGCGCTTGGGCGATTCCACCTTGCCTTGCGCCCGTTCCCGGAATAGCGAGTGCAATTGGATCTTCACAACGCGCCTGCAATTGGGCTGCGTACGCAACGCCGGCTTGCTCTCCATTGCCACACTGACTCAACATCCGAAGGTCGCGGCCGGTCCGCAGCTTCCAGCAGGCGCCTGAGCTCTCCATGTGCGCTGGACGCCGATCGAGCCCACCCTCGCCAAGAACAAAACGGACACCCGCCTAGGCACTCACCCCATGTTTCTACTAACGCCACTGCTGCTGCTCGCCGGCGTCCACGCTCCCGGCGGAATCGGCGTCCAAAGTGCGGAGCTGAAATTCGCCCCGAAAATGGGTGTAAAATTGACGCGCAGCTTTGAACGTCAGACCCAGTGGAAGATGGATTCGCTGGAGATCACCGTCGACGGCGTGCCCACCAAGTCGCCGGACATCAAGCAAAGACTGCTCACGGACTTCCGCGTCGAGGTGCAGGACCGCATAGCCAGCATGGGTCGCGGCCGGCCCACGAACCTTGTACGCAAGTTCACGGGCATTCATTTCGAGCGCAAACTGCAGTTACAAGATCAGGTCGGCCAACGCGAAGTCATTGAGTACGGCCGGTCTGCGTTGCTCGGAAAACAAGTCGAATTCCTTTTGAAGCCCGGCGACGAAGGCTGGAAACGCATTGCCAAGGACGTCCCCCCGGAAGTTTTGGCCGGGTTGGTAGAGGACATGGACTTGCGCGCTTTCTTGCCCTCCAAGCCCGTTGCCGTCGGGGATGCATGGCAAGTCCCAACAGATGCTTTTCGAGCGCTGCATCGCCCCGCTGGAGACCTCGATCTGCGCATTGTCGAGCAGTCCGCTGACGCCCCCAATGAAGATTCGGCACGCGCTGAAGCTGCGAACTTCGAACCGGAGCTGTCGGGCAGCATTCAGGCCAAGTTAGTCCAGTTCGTTAACGCGGACGGGAGAAACGAAGCTCACGTGGCGTTGCGCATCGACCTCCGCGCACTCGAATTCGAGAGTACCCAAGACAAGGGAAGCTTCGGCACGGAGGTCGAAACCACGCAGAGGCAACACCATTACAAGCTGCAAGGTCAGCTGATCTGGAATCAAGACACGAATCACTTGCGTTCGCTCGCTCTGGACGGTTCCGTTCAGTTGCGCGAACGTACGGCAGGCGAGCAAGCCTACATTGGTGAAAACATTCAATTCGAGCGCGATGGGACGTTTTCCGGTACGGCCAGCTATCGCATCCACGTTGAGTAACCCCCTCTTGGGAATCACATACCGCGAATTAGGACGACGAGACCGATGACGACTACCGCAATGAAATCCAAACTCACACACCTGCCGCTCATGGTCCTTGTGGCCGCCGGCGTGCTCCTCACCGGCGCCGCGAAGCGCCCCGGTCAACGCATGACTTTTGAGCCCGAAGCCGGGCTCGAAGTGACGCGCACTGTGGAGCAGGAAATCGTTCTCGACCTCGACACCGATTTGTCTTCCGAGACACCCGACGGGCTTGAGGTTCAGCTGAAAATCAATAGCAGCTTGGAATTTGCGGACACCTTCGTTGAAACCGAAGCGGGTCGATTCAACAAGCTCAGCCGCACCTACAACAAGCTTCAAACGAACTTTGTTCAATACGTCGCCATGCAGGGCGAAGGGGAAGAACAGAGTTTCGACAGCGGCAGCGAGCTCGAAGGGGCCACTGTCGTCTTTTCCTGGAATGCCGATGACGAGGAATATGACCGCGAGCTCACGGAAGGCGACATCGATGATGATTTGCTGAATGAGCTCGAATCCGACCTCGATCTGGCCGGTTTCCTGCCCGAGGAGGAAGTTGAGGAGGACGATTCATGGGACATCGACATTGAAACCTTCAAGTTGCTACTCGACCCCGGTCGCGAAGTCGGCATCACCGCTCCGGGAAGCGAAGATGATGAGGACGAAGACGAAGAGAGCTTCCTCGACACCCTTGAGGGCGACGTCACAGCAACCTTCGGCGGCCTGCGCGAGGACGACGACATGACGTTCGCCGTGATCAATATCGAGGCGGAAGTCACGGGTACCGAATCGAGCGAAACAGATATCCCCCTGCCCGACGACACCACTCTGCTTCAAACCGAAGATGTCGAGTACACCCTGGAACTTGAGGGTGAGATTCTCTGGAGCCTGGAAAACAACATGATTGCCAAGGCGACCTTGTCGGGCGATCTCGAGCGCGCGGTGGAATTCAATGTCACTGGAGAATTCCAAGGGCAGAGCATCGACGAGGACTCCACCCAGGTGTTCGTGGGCGAGATCTCGATCGTCATGACGATCGAATAACGGCCGCAATCAAAGGGAAGCGCGCGAATCCCGCACGACCCGAGGCCTAGACACACAGGCGGAACGCGCTGCCGTCACCAATTCGGGCGGCGCGCAACGCATCAACAAGGGGCGCCTGGCAAATTCGTGCCGGGCGCCCCTTGCTTGTATTCCGTCCTACTGCGAGCTCCTTACTTTGTCGCCGCTAACTCTTTCTTGAAGATCAAGAGGTGATTGAACCCGCGCAAGTAGAAATTGCCGTCGGCGGCGGCGCGGTGGAAGTTTTGCTTTTCCAGCTTGCGATTCCCGCGCACAACAGCGATGTGATCAATGGGCCGAAAACGCCGGCGCAAAAGGTGGTAGAGCTCAAAGCCAATCGCGGCGAATCCGGCTTTCTTGCGCCAGCTGTCGGACACGTACACAGCGAGGTACCTGCGGTCGCGCAACACGCGCGCGCTCTCCTCGAAAACGGCCTCCATGGCCCTGTAGTAGCTGCCGTCGAAGGCATCCAATTCGCCGATACAATCGCTCTTGCCC
>JAJDES010000315.1 GCA_029259675.1 Planctomycetota bacterium | reverse complement strand
GTGCCGATCTTGAAGCCGAAATCGTCCGCCACGCGGCACAGCATGAAGATCTCATCCTGACGGTAACTGTGGCAATGCACCAAGCGCTCGCCGCGCAACACTTGGGCCAAGGCCTCCAGTTCATAGTCGCGGCGGGGAGCCCGGGATGATTGGCGCTGTTCCGAATTCAGGGCCTCCCACGCCGTCCAGGCGGCGTCGTAATCGCGTGCCGCACTTAGTCGATCCACGATGAGCGCTTCCACGCCCATGCGGGTTTGGGGGTACTCATCGGAGCGCTTGCTTTGGGCGGCGACTCGCTTGGGATTTTCCCCGAGCGCAAACTTGATGCCGGGCGCGGCGCCGACCAACTTCATGTCGTTGGCGTTTGTGGATCCCCAGCGCAATTTGATGACGGAGTTCTGTCCGCCGATCGCATTCGCGGATCCGTGCAGTTGGTTGGCTGCAGTCAGGCCGCCCGCCAATTGGCGATAGAAGTTGATGTCATCGGGGTTGATGACATCGCCGACGCTCACCTCTGCTGTGACCCGCTGTCCGCCTTCGTTGACGCCGTTGCTGATGCCCGTATGACTGTGGCAATCGATGAGCCCGGGGGTCACGTGCTTGCCCCGGCCGTCGATGCGGCGTTCTGCGCCGGTAGCTGCCGGTGCGTCGGGTGCTGCTCCGGCAAAGTGCACCAGGCCGTCACGTACGACTAAGGTTGCGTTTTCGATGATGCCCTTGGGCCCGCTGGTCCAAAGCGTGACGTTCTCGATGCGCACGTTTTCCGGTTGAGGTGCATCGGAATAACCATAGGCACCCAGGGGCAGCACGAGTTCGGCGGGAACGGACTCGGCGGCCGCTTGCTCCAGTTCCTCAGCTCCGTCTTCCGCGTCCTCATCCTCATCCGCGGCTGCGTCGTCGGGCACGTCCTGGGCTGCAGCTTCGTCCGTGGTTTCGGCTGCGCCGGCCGAGTCCACGTCGGCCTGCTCTGCCTGCCCCGAGTCCGAGGAGGCTGCGTCGGATGCTTCTTCATCCGGTTTGGCGATAGCACTCCACACATGGCGTTCTCCGCCCGGGTCGCGCACGCTGCCGTGGATGGTGTCGCCTTCGATGACGCCTTCGAAAGCAACGACTCCCACGTGGGGCTCCGTCTTGCCGCTCACCAGAAAGCTCAAGTGGTCTTGGGTGACCACGGCCGAGTGGACTTCGAACTCCAGCCCTTCGAATGCGAAGGTGACTTTGTTGCCCTCGCTTAAGGTCAAGTTGCCGGGAGTGGCGGAGACAAACGGAACCAAGAGTTCAAACTGGCCGGTGCGCTGTTCGACCTTGGCCGGATTCACTTCGTAGCGGCGGCCGCCGACCCAGACAGCGCGAATGCTGGCCTGCTTGTCGAAGAGATCGCCGTCGCAAACCGTCAAGTTCGCCAGGGCACCCGCACGAATGCGGCCCAGCCTGTCACCCACGCCGAAAAGTTCAGCCGGCTCGGTGGTCAGCATGGCCAGGGCGTCGTCGGTACTGAGTCCGTGTTGGATGGCGCGGCGCAGGTTGGGCCAAAACAAATTGCGCTTTTCGAGCTTGTCGCTGGTCAGTACAACCTTCAAGCCCGCTTCGAGCAGGCGGCGCGGATTGGTGGGGGCCTGCTCCCAAGTCATGAGCGCGCGCAGGCTGTGGGACTGCGCCATGGCGGCAGATTCCACCTTGGGGGCTTCGGGAAAATCCAAGGGCAGGATGATCGGCAAGCCGGCTGCAACCACACTGTCCAATCGACGCAGCTCCATGCCGCTGCCGATGGCGATCATTTGGAGCTCGAATGCCCTTGCGAGTTCGGCGGCGCGTTGGATTTGCAATTCGCTGCGAGTGTTGATCGCAAAGGGGGCGCCGGAGCTTCCAAAGCGATTCAAGGCCTCGAGCGCCGCATTGGGTTGGGCGGGTTCGGCCGCCGTGGAGGTTGTTTGGTCGAGATTGCGCGCGTTTGCGTGCCAAGCGGCATCGCTGAAACATTGACGCATGAGCGCGATGGCACCCATTTCGGAGGATGGGTAAGCGTCGCTGCCCCAGCCGACGGTTTGAAAGGCGATTTCGGAATACAGTTCGCGCGCCAAAATCTTTGCACTCGCGCTTTGCGTGTCGTCGCGTTCTTCTCCCAAGCCGACCAACGCCGAGGTTCCTCGGAAGACTCCGTTCTTCGGTGCGAGGACAGCACTCGCAAAGCCCAGGTCGCGCAACTCTTTGCGCAGGCCCTCCTCCGCGCCTTCGCCGCTGAGCACCGAGCGTTCGGGCATGACCAAATCGTTCCAATGGCCGGCCGGTCCCACGCGTTCAAAGGGCACGTCCACGGGCACATGACTGTCAATTAAGCCCGCGTAAATCGTCAAGCCGGTCAGGTCCCACGTACGCGCTCCCTCGGGCACGCGGCCGTCCGCGTGCACGGCTTCACTCAATCCGTCGCGCAGCATGAGCGTGGCGCCTTCGAGTTCGACACCGGGTTCGGTAACGATGGTGGCACCGGTCAGTGCATGCCAGCGTGGATCGACTTGTCTCAGGCCGCGCTCGGGACTGGCTTGCGAGCTAGCGCCGGCTGGCGCGCTGCTGAGCCCCAGGAGGGGAAGCACGCTAAGAAAAAATGCAGAAAGGCCGCCTTGGGCCCGCGGGTGAAGTGGGCCGAAGCCGCTGCTTTGGTGACGCATGGCGACATCCTACAGAGCCAAGCGCCGGCGCGGCACCTGTGCCAGGACGATGTGAGCAAGATTCCCGCGCAGCCCGAGCTCAGCCCCGGGCGCTGACCCAGGGGATTTTGCTGTGCGCTTTTTTCGAAAGCTTTGCCCAATCGCGACTGGAGCACAGGCAGGGAAAGCCGTGTGCTCAGGGTCAGCATTCGGGCGGACGGTTTTCAACCCGTTCGGCTATGAGAATCGAATTCTCATCCAATCCGACCGCAGCGCGCTACACACAAAGAGCCACGCTCATATGCGACAGATGCCTAGGGTTGTCGCAGTGCCCGGCGCACTTACGCGTCTTCAATGACCTTGGAACCGGGGACGACGTCCAGCATTTGATCGGCTTCGAAGCGCACCAGGCACTTCGTACCGCCGTCGTAGTCGGGCGCGCGCAGCAGGAGCGACGCCGGTTTTCCAAAGGCTTTGCAGGCCTTTTCGGCGGATGGGTCCGCGCCGCGCCAAATGCGGATGAAGGGATTCTCTTCCCATTCGCGGCCGATGCTGGTGGGGTCCACATGTCCGGGGTGCACCGCCATCGACTTGGGCAAGGACATCAACACATCCATGATCGAGTGCTGCAAATCTTCGTAAGTCGTATGGCCGGGGCCGCGCGTACCGCCCACGCTACCTTGAAAAAGCGTGTCGCCGGTGAAGACGCACTCGTCATTGACGACAAAACCCAACTGTCCGAGCGTGTGTCCCGGAATGTGCAAGGGCCGAATGTGGAGCTCGCCCGACTGCAACTCTTGATTGTGTTCCAATTCCACGTCGAGATCACCGAAGAGCGATTTTTCCGAAGCATGCCCGCAAATGGGGCAGTCGAAGGCCGCTTGGTACTCGGCGTTGTGCGTGACGTGGTCAATGTGATGGTGCGTACAAAGCACATGGGTGACCGTAAGTTTAAGTTCCTGGATGCGCTCCATGATCGGCTGTGTCGGTCCACCTGTGTCGACCAGCACGGCGTGGCCGCCGGGCTTGTCGGCCACGAGGTAGGTGTTGGAGAGCCAATTCTCGCTCATGGTTTTTTCAATGATCACTGCGCGACTCCGATTCGGTGGCTTGGCCCATGGGAGGGGAGACTGTGTGAGGGGCGACTATGGAAGGGGAGAAATGAACGTTGCGGGCAAAGTGTGATCAATCGAACACGACTACGGAGCGAATGCCGTCCTGGGCTTCCATCAAGTCAAATCCGCGGTTGACGTCGTCGAGGCGCAGGCGGTGGCTAACGAGACCGTCCAAGTCGAAGTCTCCATCCATGGCCATGCGCGCCAACTGGGGAACGTGGGTGCGACCCTTGGCTCCACCGAAGCTGCCGCCTTGTACGCGCCGGCCGGTAATCAAGAAGCGCGGGATGATCTCCAACTTCTCGCCCTTACCGGCCACGCCCAAAACGGTGCAAAGGCCCCAGCCGATGCGCGCGGCCTCAACGGCCTGGCCCATGACATCGACGCGGCCCGTGGCCTCGAAGGTGTAGTCGGCTCCGTTGCCGCCGGTTAGCTCCAAAATGCGTTCGACGGGTGCGTCACTGGCGAGCAATACATCGGTGGCACCGTAGCGGCGCGCGAGCTCAAGGCGTTCGGGTGACAAGTCCACGGCGATAATGCGTTCCGCGCGCTGCAAAGCGCAGCCGATAATGGCGCCCAATCCCACCAGTCCCGCGCCGAATACGACGCACGTGCTGCCGGTTTCCACTTCGGCTTTCCAGAGCGCCGCGGCAATGCCGGTGGT
>JAJDES010000314.1 GCA_029259675.1 Planctomycetota bacterium | reverse complement strand
ACCTCGTCGTGGCTCCAGCCGAGCGCTTCCTTCTCGATGGTGTGCAGGTCGGCCTTCGGCGAGCCGTGCCACTCCTGAAGCACCTTGCCGTAGTCGTCGGGACGGGCGTGCGCGAGCAGCGGGCTGGCCATGTCTTGCAGGAGACCACCGGTGAAGCTGCGCGCCTGGTCGGCGGGGTGCAGTCGCTCGGCGATCGCGCGCGCCATGCCGGCGCGGAAAAACGCGGCCTGCCAGTAACGGCCCGCCTCGAAGCCCGGCGCCGGCGCGCTTGGCAACGCGCCCTTCACGGCGATCGCCAGCACGAGCTTCTCAAGCTGCGAGCGCCCCAGCATCGACACGGCGTGCGGCACGCTGTCGATCTGGCGAACGGCGCCGAAGGCCGCGCTGTTGACGGTCTTGAGGACACGCACGACCATGCCCGGGTCCCAGTTGAGCGTTTCCGCGATCGCGCTGATCTCCGAATCCGGGTTACGCAGGAGCTTGAGCAAGCTCATCACACTTTGCGGGAACGTCGGCGGCTCGTGACCTTGAAGGATCTCGTCGAGGCGCTGTTTGGATTTTTTCTTTGCGAAGAGTTTCATGATCAATCGGCACGGGACGCCATTTTGTTGCTGAAGATGCTGAGGAGTCCACCGAGCATCACGTAACCGGTGACGACCTCGAACATGACGACGACCTGCCCCATGAGGGACGACGGGAGTACATCGCCGTAGCCGAGCGTCGTCATCGTCACGACGCTGAAATAAAGCGGCGAAAGCCACGTCTCGTGCTCTCCGTAGTCGATGCCCACGCTCGCGTACAGACAGGAGAAGATGACGACGATGGCCAGAGTGCACATCGCCCAGCGCGAGGCGCTGCGGCCACAGTCGCTCGTGAACTTCCACAGGTGGTACAGGACCTGCGACCACTTAGACTGGCGGCGATACTCCTCGATGAAATTTTGGTCGTGGGCGAAGCGCCGGCACAGGTACGCACCTGTGAAGTCGATGTGGTGCAGGTCGACGCCAATCCAGCTCGCGTCCTTGTAACCGCGCAGGCCCGAGAGGCTCGACCCGCGCAGGCAGGCGCCGTCGAGCGTCGCGCCCTTGACGAGGCTGCCGTTGAGCTCCGCCGAACCGCAGTTTGCCTTCGTCATGTCGACGCCTGTGAAGTTCGTCTCGTGGGCGCGCGCCGAACGCAAGTCCGCCATGCGCAGGTCTGCGCCGGTGAGATCAGCCTCGGTCAAGGTGACGCCCTCCATGTGCGCGCGCGCTAGCGACGCGCCCATAAGCTTGGCCATGCCGAGCCCCGTGTGCTTGAGCGTCGCGCCTTCGAGGTTGGCTCCCTCGAGGTTCGCACCGGACAGCTCTGCGCCGGACAGGTCCGTCTCAAACAGAGTCGCACCCGCGAGCTCGGCTCTGAACAGGTTCGCGTCCTTCAGATTGCAGCGGCTGATGTCCGCACCCGTGAAGTTCGCGCCCATTAGGTCGAGCCCTGAAAGATCTTCGCCGATCAGCGACACCCCGCTGAAGTCGGCGGCGCCGCCCGGGTCGCTGCCGGCGCGGATGGCCGCGATACGCTCACGTGCAGCCGCGTTTCGGTCGGCCACCGTGACATGCATCAAGGAGGCGCTGGACGAGGGACTGGATGGGGGGCTGGATGAGATCTCGGGGACAGAGGGCCGCATGGTCCCTCTTCGTCGGCCCTCCTGGCCGTTCTTGACACAACCCCGCAATCCCTTTCAGAGCCTATACCGAGTCAGGCTCGACCCCCAACCTCAGCAAGCAAGAAGTACCGCATAAGCGGTAACCATTCTCCCTCCTGGCCGTCAGCCTCACATGGCCAGACAACCCAGAAGAGATTCGCCCGATACTTGGCATCACGTCATCAATCGCGGCATCGCAAAGCGCCCGCTATTTGAGACGCGCGACGACATCCGCTTTTTCCTCGCGCGCCTCGCTCGTCAGATTCGTTTGAACCGAATTGAGGTGCATGCTTACTGCATCATGACCACGCATTTCCACATGCTTGTACGCAGTCCGATCGGGGAACTCTCCGAGGCCATGCGTCGCGTTCAGAATGAACATTCGCGTAGGTTCAATCGCCGCAAGCAGAGAGACGGAGCTCTAATCCGAGGCCGATTCTTCTCAAGGCTGGTCGACTCCCTGCGCTATCGCCGGACTCTCGTTCGTTACATCGATGGCAATCCCGTGCAGGCAGGCATCGTCGAGGCAAGTGGCGAATACGAATTCGGTAGCGCCGCGGCTTTCAATCGTGAGTCCTTCCCACGTTGGTTCAATCGAGATTGGATCGAAAGCGAAATACGGTTCGAAGCTGGAGGCGAACCACTGACCGCTGCCAAGTACCGAGCCATGTTTGAAGTGCGAGATCCGAAGCGGCTTGAGGACATCAGCGATTTCGTCGAAGCTCGCATCCGCAACAAGGGCAGACGAGATCCGTTCAATGACCTAATCGGGTCGACTCCCAAGCACGTGCGAGCATGGATGAGGCGCAAAGCCAAACTTGCGGACGGTCATGCGATCGGTCAACCCGTTTGCGGAGCTCGCACACTCCTGCAAGAACTTGCTAGCCTCGAGAAGCGCGAGCTGTGGACGGTCGAAGACGGAGATCAGATCCATCGAGGGATTGAGCTCGCCCGAACCGGCCTGCTCCGCGAACTTTGCCATTTGTCATGGAAAGAGATCGCGCAATTCGAGGCGGGTTCCATTTCCCGCGTCAACCGTTTAGCCGACACCCACCGACGGCTCATCGAAGGGAATTCTGATTATGCGGGCCGCGTCGCGCAAATCGCGCACCAGGCCATGCTGCGTTGCTATTGAGTCAGCCAACTCCAGACGGAGTTGTGCGGAACCCACTAACGGTTAAGGTTGCGGGTGGAGCCTGACTCCGTATCGTAGTGAATTCCTCGCTGAAAGGTATTGAGAATGAGAGTTGCATTACTACCCCTTGTCGCTTTGGCTTGTTTGGATCCGGTCGCCGTTGCACAGTGCGAAGAGGCTATCTTGATCGGGAAGAACGGAAGTACGGGGAGTGGTGGTTGGGAATCCGCATCGATTAGCGGGGATCTAGCTGTTGTCTGCTCCGGTGGGATCGCGGGGGGATTGGGCGGGTCCGTTCTAACTACAGTCTCTGTTTATTGCCGTTGGGATGTGGGCACTCCCAGCAATCTTGAAGACGACCACTGGACACTCCAACAAACTATCGCCGACCCAAAGGGTGAGCTTCTTCCCGGAAACTATGAAGAGGATCGCTTCGGCGGAGCGACTGCTATAGATGACGACTTCTTGCTGATCGGAGCCACCGGATACGCCGGCTCTGGGGAAGTTTACATGTACGCCAAGGATGATCAGGGGACGCCGGACGATCCAATGGATGATTCCTGGGTCGAGCGCGGTTCCTTGCCTCCCATCGGGCCGCTTGCCAACGGTTCATTGGCAAATTCGATGGATTTGTACGGCGATTTGCTTGCTGTAGGGAACTCGGGAGGAGCGCTTGTTGATGGATTCAAAATGGGCTCCGTCTGCATTTACTATCGAGATCGGCAAGGCACCGCTACGCCGCTCGACGATACCTGGCAACCGCTCCAACAAGTTGTTCCGCCCAATGGTGATCTGGACGAATTCGGGTACGCCCTGTCAATCAGTGAGGACGGATTGATTGTGGGAACGAACTTCTGGGATGAAGCTGCACATATATACCGACGGAATGATGGTGGGACATCTGACCGAATAGAAGACGACCGGTGGGTTTTCGAAACAACTCTTCTTCCCGATGCTTCAGAGCCGGATTCGATTTACGGAACTCAATTCGGAACTGCCGTTGCCATAAGCGGGGATCGCGCAGTTGTTGGCGCTTCCCGAGAAGATGAGCACGGAGAGGATTCCGGTGTCGCCTATGTCTATAGAAGAAACCCGGATGGTTCTTGGGTTGAGGAAGCCAGGCTTTGTCCGCGCGATGGATTTTGGAGAGACCAGTTCGGGTCTTCTGTGGCGATTGAAGGCAATACGATGTTGATCGGGGCTGGAAGCGATGACGTGAGAAATAATTTCGGCGGATTGTTTACCGTTAATAACCGAGGCTCCATCTACATATGGCAATTCGATGAGACTCAAGGTCTCTGGAGCGAACAGTCCAAGCTCGTCTCTGAGCAATATCCAGGCGCCTTCATGGGATATGGCGTTGCTATGGATAAAAAACGAATCTTGGCGTGGGGATCGGGGCCCAAGTTTAACGCCAGGTTCACTGTCTTTCGTCGAGACGCTTCGTTGTGCGCCTCGCCACACTTAATTCCCGTCAGCACCGGCGGCAAGTACGAACTCAAATTCAATGCGGGTTTAGAATACCGCGATGAGCCCTACTTCATATTTGGAAGCGCATCCGGCACGTCACCGGGGCTACCGCTTCCAAATGGAATGACGCTTCCGCTTGTGGCCGACGCCTACTTCCTTGCGACGCTGAACTCAAGTGTTGATGAGGCCAAGCGTTTCAACGGCTCGATTAGTCACGAAGGGAATGCCCTAGCAAGCCTCACCATTCCACCACTGTGGACGCCGGTCCTCGCCGGCGCAACTTTGCATCACGCGCTCATAGTGGGCGAGCAGTTGGACAACGCCATCTTCGTATCCAATCCCGTTCGCTTGGAATTACGCCCCTGAGTTCGATGCACACGCAATTCCGCTGGTTGCAGGCGGTTGCTAGGTGAAGAAAGGGAGGCGAAGTGTGGATGTGGCGCACAGCCGATCTTGCAGACATTTGTGCGACCCGAAGAGGTGTTTGTGAGGCGTAGACTAGTGAGACGACTTGAACCAGTTCTGAAAGCTGCCCAGCAACTTGGGATGAATTAGGGGGAATCGGGTACTCTGGTGCCCGAACCCTGGAGCTAATCATGCATGTAATTCTGATCGAGCCAGCCTTCCCACGCAATCAGCGCGAATTTGCCCGTGGTCTGCACGCAGCCGGTGCGCGTGTTACCGGCATTGGTGAGCGGCCACCGGAGTATTTGGACAACGAGTTGAAGGGGTGGTTGAGCGACTACCATCGGATCTCGTCGGTTTGCAACGAGCACGATTTGTTGGAGCTCGTGCGCGCGATTCAGGACAAGAGTTGGGTCGATCGGATGGAGTGCACCGTGGAGGCGCACATCGGTCCGGTTGCTCGCGTGCGTGAGGCCACGAGCATTCCGGGCATCTCGACTCGCACGGCTTTTCTTTGTCGCGACAAGCCGGCTATGAAGGAAGTGCTGCGCGAGAACGATGTGCCCTGCGCGCAGTCGACGGGAGCGAGTTCGGCTGAGGAGGTGCGCGCGTTTGCGGCCGAAGTCGGCTTCCCTTTGATTCTCAAGCCGGTGGATGGCGCCGGTTCAGCCGGTACTTTCAAGGTGACGAACGACGAGGAGATGGAAGCGGCCATCGTGCAGGCGGGTACGGCGCGCGGCGTTCCGACTGCCGTTGAAGAATTCATCGAGGGGCACGAGGGTTTCTACGACACGCTCACCATTGATGGCGAAGTTGTGTACGAGTTCATTTGCCACTACTACCCCGGTGTGCTCGAAGCGATGCGCACGCGCTGGATCTCGCCGCAAATCCTGCACACCAATCGCAATCAGTCGGACGATTACGAAGAGCTGCGCAAGATGGGTAAGCGCGTTATCGATCTGTTCGAAATCGGCACGTCGGCCACGCACATGGAGTGGTTCTTTGGTCCCAAGGGTCTGAAGTTCTCGGAAATCGGTTGTCGTCCGCCCGGCGTTTGTGTGTGGGATATTTACTCCGCTGCCAACGATGTGGATCTGTACCACGAGTGGGCCAATGCCATTGTTCACGGCAAAGTGAGCAAGCCGCTTTCACACCGTTTCGCCGGGGGCATGATTGCCTTGCGGCCCAGCGCGGATGGGAAGATCACGGGTTATGAGGGCGTGGATCAAATCAAGCAGCGTTTCGCCGATTCGATCATCGACCACAACTTTCCTCCGCCGGGCTCTGCAACCCAAGGCGTCGAAAGCGGCTATATGGGCAACGCCTGGATGCGTTTGCGCGACCCGGACTTCGACAAGCTGCGCAGCACTTTGAACACCATCGGCGAAACGATCAAAGTCCACGCCCGCTAGACGCGTTTTGCTAATAGGCCAATGCGAAAGCGGCCCAGCGTGTAAGCGGCGCTCGCCTGGCTCGGATTCGAGTTTGCCAGGCGCAGCGCGACCACCTGCAAATCGTGCCGGTGGCGCCTTCAATGGCGGTTTAGCGTGGAAGCCGCCCGGGCCTAGATGGAGTGTTTGGGACTGGACTGTTCTAGCCGGGCTGTTCAGTCGGGCTGTTCAGTCGGGCTGTTCAGTTGGACCGATCAGTTGGACCGATCAGTTGGGCTGTTCAGTCGGGCTGAACTGTTCGCTTAGGCTGGAATGGCGCCTCTGCCGATTCGCCTAGAGGCTGCGGTAGAGTTTTTCGTACTCGAGCACTTGCTTGTCCCAGGAAGTGTCGCAGGCCATGGCGTTTTGCATCAGTTGCTTCCAGGCATCGGAGTCCGCGTAGGTTTCCAGGGCGAAATCGAAGGCCCATTGGAAGGCGCTGGGCATGAAGTGTTCGAAGACGAAGCCGGTGCCTTTGCGTGTGGCCGGATCAAATTGTTCCACGGTGTCGGCCAGGCCGCCGGTCTTGCGCACGATCGGGATGGTGCCGTACTTCAGGCTGTACATTTGATTGAGGCCGCAAGGTTCGTAACGCGAAGGCATCAGGAAGATGTCGGCGCCGGCTTCGATCAAGTGTGCAAGTCCGTCGTTGAATTCGGTTTCGAAGCCGACTTTGGTCGGGAATTCGCGCTTCAACCAACGGAAGAAATCTTCGTACTTCTTTTCGCCGCTGCCCAAAACAGTTAGGCGCATGTCGTGCTCCTCAAGCCGGCGCGGCAAAACGTCAAACATGACGTCGAAGCCTTTTTGGGCCGTCATACGCGATACAACTCCGAGTACGGGCACATTCGCATCGTGCGGCAAGCGCAGGTAATCGAGCAAGGCGCGCTTGTTGAGGGCCTTTCCGCTGACGTCCTTCGGAGAGAATGCGTGGGGAATCAGCTTGTCCTTTTGCGGACTCCAATCCGCATAATCCACGCCGTTGACAATTCCCGATAAATCCGCCGCTCGGCTTTGCAGCAGGCCTTCCAAGCCCATGCCGAGTTCGGCGGTTTGGATTTCGTGCGCGTAGGTTGCGCTGACTGTGGTCAATTTGTCAGCGAAGGTGAGTCCGGTGCGCAGGAAGTTCACCAATCCGTCGTCGCGATCGGCTTGATCGAAGTACTTGGCGCCGTCGGACAGGCCCAGCTCCGGAATCACATCCGCCGGGAACATTCCTTGGTAGGCGATGTTGTGAATGGTCATGACCGTCTTCGTCTTCTCGAACAACTTGTCCCAGGCGTAGACGGTCTTCAGGTAGAGCGGGAGCAGCCCGGTGTGCCAGTCGTTGCAGTGAATCACGTCCGGTGCAAAGCCGAGGCGCTGGCAGCAGTCCAAAGCGGCGCGCGAAAGTAGGGCGAAGCGCAGGTGCTCGTCCTTGTCCTGGGTGTAAATCTCCTTGCGCCCGTAGAGCTCGGGGCAGTGGATCATGTGCACGAGCTGCTTCGAGTTCGGTAGGGCGGTCGTGAAGACTTCGAATTCAATTTCGCGCTCGCCGAAGCTGACTTTGGTGCCTTTGAGCTCCGTGACGAAATCGAATTTCCAATCGCCCTTCTCGACCCGCTCGTAGAGGGGCATGAACAGGAGCACCTGGTGGCCGCGGGATTTCAGCGCTCCCGCCAGGGCGGCGCTCACATCCGCCAGGCCGCCTGTCTTGGCGAAAGGCGTGACCTCGGAACTCAAAAGGCAGATCTTCAACGGGTCCATGGGCGGGGTTGGGGCCGGGGGCTCAGGCGTGGTGCTCGGACGGGGAAGCTGGATTGTATGCCCAGCACAGATGCGGGGCGTGGGTGGTCTTGGGGGGCCCGCTTCGATAGTGAACTGACTAACTTGCGTGGGTTTGAAGGCGCTGCAAGGGCGCGCAACCGCTTCCGTGCAAGAAACTTGCAGCTTTAGGTGGGCGGAGCGGGCCCCCCTCAATGCCCGAGCATTCAGGAATCGTGCTGAGGGCCCGACTTAGGTTCGAATTCCCCAGGAAAAAACCCACGCAAGTTAGTCAGTTCCCTTTGATTGTGGCCCTGGCGACGCTACGGGGCAGGGGATATCCTGCACGCGCGGCCTTCAGCCAAGGAGCTCCCTCGCGCGCGGAGCAGCTTTTGCGACTTTCCGGTGCCTAGATTCCGGTGAGTCGCCGGGGCGCGCTCCCAAGCGACCATTTTCGACCGTCGGGCCAGGGCCGAGCCCTGCGCGGATGACGGATCCGAAGCTGGGATGTGGTGGGAGTTGATTCGCGCGCGCGGCGGTTTGCTGGCTCTGTCACGTCGCGACTTTCCAACGAGCGAGCAGCGCTTCCACCACCGCACCTATCACCTGCAGTCCCCGAGCGAGGGCGCCTTTTCAAAACGGCGACTGAATTCGCGGGCCGAAAGTCCAAACCTCGCCGGCAGGCGGAGGGCGGAAACGGGTGAGTCCCAAAGATCTCGATCATGTCCAACGCCATCTTCGTCGTGCCCTACGGCATGGAGACCACGATGCGTTTCGTGCGCGCGGCCGCGTCTTTGCCCGACACGCGCCTGGGGATCCTCAGTCAGGAGCCGATTGAAAAGCTTCCTTCGGATTTGCGGCGAAAAATTGCCGCTTACGCCCGCATTGGCGATGCTCTCGATGCAGAGTCGTTGGAGCAGGGTGTGCGTGAGATCGCACCTCAGATGGGCGGGCAAGTGGATCGGCTCGTGGGCATTCTCGAGCAGTTGCAAGTGCCGCTGGCGCAAGTGCGCGAAAAGCTCCGCATTCGCGGCATGGCGGTCGGGACCGCCCAAAACTTTCGCGACAAGGCGCGCATGAAGGATGTCATGCGCAAGGCCGAGGTCCCGTGCGCGAGGCACGGTTTGGCCACAAACTTGGACGAGGCCCTGGCCTTTGGCAGGGAATCGGGTTTCCCGTTGGTGGTGAAGCCGCCGGCCGGAGCGGGGGCCAAGAATACTTTCCGCGTCAATAATGAAGAGGAGCTGACGGGCGGTGTGCGCAGCATGCGGCCCAGCGCTGAACAGCCGGTTCTTTTGGAGGAATTCATCCAGGGCCGCGAGCACTCTTTCGATTCGGTCAGTTTGAACGGCGAGCACATCTTTCATTCCATCTCGCGTTACTACCCGACGCCTTTGGAAGTGATGGAGTCGCCTTGGATTCAGTGGTGCGTGTTCTTGCCCAGGGAGGTGGACACGCCCGAATTCGACGACATTCGCGCCGCGGGCAAGCGCTGTCTCGATGCGCTGGGCATGGTCACGGGCCTAACGCACATGGAGTGGTTTCGGCGCACCGACGGCAGCATTGCCATCTCGGAAGTCGCCGCGCGTCCGCCCGGCGCACAATTCACCACGCTCATGTCCTACGCCCACGACTTGGACTTTTACCGCGCCTGGGCGCACTTGATTGTGCACGAGGAGTTTGAAGTTCCCGAACGACGCTACGCCTGCGGGGCCGTGTTCTTGCGCGGCCAGGGCAGCGGCAAACGCGGCGCCGGGCAAGTGGCCGCCGTTGAGGGCTTGGATGAGTTGAAAGCCGAGTTGGGCGACTTGATTGTTGAGGCGCGCATACCCAAACCCGGGCAGGCCCAAGCTTCGAGCTATGAGGGCGAGGGCTTTGTCATTCTTCGCCACCCCGAAACCTCGGTGGTGGAAGACGGCTTGCGCAAGTTGCTCCAAAGCGTTCGTGTTAAGCTCAGTTGAATCGCATCTTCCAAGGTTTAAACAGGCGCCTTAGCTAATAGAGCAAATCAAATGAACGTCATCATGATCTCGCCGGGCTTCCCGGACGACATGCCCCTGTTCACGCACGGCTTGGCCGAAGTGGGCGCGCGCGTGTTCGGCGTCGGCGACCAACCGCGCGGCGCCTTACCGGAAAAGGCTGCTTCGGCCGTTTCCCAATACTTGCAGGTGCGCGACCTTTGGGATGAAGATGCCGTTGCCGAGGAGGTGGCCAAGTGGGTCGGTGGCACAACCATTGATCGCGTTGAATGCCTTTGGGAACCCGGCATGGTTTTGGCCGCGCGCATTCGCGAAAAGATCGGCGTGCCCGGCCTGCCTGTCGAAGCGACGATTCCCTTTCGTGACAAAGTTTCGATGAAGGAAGTCTTGGATCGCGCCGGTTTGCGCACTCCCAAGCATTCGCGGGCCAAAACGAAAGCGGAATGCCGCGCGGCAGCGGAGGAGATCGGCTACCCGTTGATCATCAAGCCCATCGCGGGCGCGGGCTCGGCGGACACCTATCGGCTGCAGGAAGCGGGCGATTTGGAGGACGCGCTGAAAGTTATGGATCACGTTGATGAAGTCAGCGTGGAGGAATTCATTCAGGGCGAGGAATACACCTTCGACACGGTGCTCGGTGACGGGGATGTGCTCTTCCACAATGTTGCTTGGTATCGCCCCAATCCCTTGGTTTCGCGCCAGAATCCGTGGATCAGTCCCCAGGCCATTTGTTTGCGCGATACCGATGCTCCGGAGATCGCGATCGGTTGTGAGCTCGGGCTCTCCGTGCTCAAGGCGCTCGGGTACGGTTCCGGTTTCGCTCACATGGAGTGGTTTCGAACCGAATCCGGCGAGGCCGTCTTCGGCGAGATCGGCGCGCGCGCGCCGGGTGGGCACTTGACCCACGTGATGAACTATGCAGCCGATGTGGATCTGTTCCGCGGCTGGGCCGAGGGGGTGTGCTACGGACGCATGTCCCAGGACACGAGCAAGCCGTACAACGCCGCGGTGGTTTTCAAGCGCGCCAAGGGCAACGGCATTGTTCGCAAGTACGACGGTCTCCAATCCGTTCTCGGACGCTACGGCGAGCATGTCGCCCACATAGACTTGACGCCCATCGGCCAGCCCCGGCGGGATTACCGCAAGGTGGTCTCCGGCGATGGTTGGATCGTCGTGCGTCACCCGGATTTGGGTTTTACTTTGGAAATGGCGGATGCCGTCTCCAACGAATTCGTGATTCAAGCTAGCTGATGAGCCAAATTGTATTTCTCGGGCCCCAACGAACGGCTCCGACTCTCAAGCGCACGATTGATTCGCTTGGAATTGTGGGACCGATCGCGGCGATTACGGCCGGTTGGGAAGAGCGCGAACCGGAAGATTTGGAACTGAGCGAGCACTTAGGTGGCCGCACAACCAATTTGCGTCTTTACGGTCGCATCGAAGAGGTCTTCAAGCGCGACCCCGAGCTTTTTGAGGCCATGCGCGAGCGACACGACGCCATGCGCCTGTTGCAGGAGCTGTACCGGCAACGCTTGGCCCATGCGCACTTGGCTGCGCGCGAGTTATTGTCGGCGGTGGAAAACAACGAGTCGGCTCTGCCGGATCTCTACGGGCCGGAGATTGATCACGCCATTTTGGCCCTGCGCAACCTGGACGCACATCATTTGAAGCGCGTGTTGGCAGTTCACGCCGACTTTGAACAGCGAATGCGACCCTTGGAACGGCCCGAGGTCATGCGCCACCGCGAAGAATTGGAACGCGAATTGAACGGCGCGGAAGCTTTGTGCATCGCCGGCGGGCACGTGGCCATCTTGCTCAATCGTTTGCGGCTTCTGGGCTTGATGGAGTTGTGGGGGGATCGGCCGGTGATTGCCTGGTCGGCGGGGGCCATGGTGCTTTCCGAGCGAATTGTTCTCTTTCACGACAGTCCGCCCCAGGGGGCCGGCAACGCAGAGGTGCTCGAGGTCGGTCTGGGATGTGTACCGGGAGTCGTGCCCTTGCCCCATGCCAAAAAACGACTGCGCTTGGACGATGGCGCGCGTGTGGCGCTTTTTGCCCGACGCTTTGCGCCGGCCCGTTGCGTGGCCTTGGACAGGGAGTCGCGCATTGATTGGAACGGCAGCGAATTGAAACTCGGCGCCGGAACGCGCGTGCTGAGTGACTGTGGCGAATTGGAAGGAAGTGCAGTGTGACTTTAGTAATTGGAGAATTGCAGACGGCCAGTCAGCTGGATTCGGCCGAAGTCGACGCCTTCCTGGCGGAGAATGAGTTTCCCATTGTCGATGGGACCAAGGTCACCTTTGTGTGGCGCGGTCATGCCGACGAGGTCAACCTGCGGCATTGGATCTACAGCCTCGAATCGGCCATGCCCTTTACATGTGTGCACGGAACGGACATTTGGTTCCTGCACATGGAGCTGCCCGAGCGCTCGCGTGTTGAATACAAGCTTGAAGTCATTCAGCACGGCCGGCGGCAGTTGCTGAAGGATCCGCTCAATCCGCATTTGGCGCTCGATCCTTTCGGGGCCAATTCCGTCGTTCACGGAGAAGGACACGAGCGACCCGATTGGACCCTTGAAGACAGCGAAGCGCGCCCGGGTACGATTGCCGAGCACAGCATCAAGTCGAAGGCCTTCGGTGAGCAACGCGATTACCAGGTGTATTTGCCTGCGCGCTTCCACAGCTCGCGCCGTTATCCGCTCCTGATCGTGCACGATGGATTCGATTTCCTGCGCTTTGCCGAATTGCAGACCGCGCTGGATAACTTGATTCACCGACTTGAGATTCCGCCCCTGATTGCGGCATTGACGCAATCGCCGAATCGCATGCACGAGTACGCGGATGATGAGAATCACGCCAAGTTTTTGGCGGGCGAGTTGGTGCCCGAGATGGAGCAGCTCTACCCCCTGGTGGGAACTCCTTCGGCGCGGGCCCTCATGGGCGCGAGCTTCGGCGCCGTGGCTTCACTGTCCACCGCGTGGCGCAATCCGGGAGTCTTCGGCAACCTTCTGCTGTGCTCGGGTTCCTTCGCCTTTACGGACATCGGCGAACACCAACGCGGCCCGGCCTTCGATCCCATCGTTCCGTTCGTGAACGCATTTCGCGCCGACCCGGGACGGCCGGTGGACAAGGTTTATTTGTCCTGCGGCACCTACGAATCCCTGATTTACGAGAATCGCTCGATGGTCCCGCTGTTGCAGGAAACGGGGATGTCCGTGCGCTGGTCGGAAGTGCGCGACGGGCACAACTGGGAGAACTGGCGCGATCGTTTGCGCGAGGGTCTCTCTTGGATTTTCCCAGGTCCACTATGGATGGTCTACGAATGAGGGCCGCGAGCGCTTGGTTCGGCGTTTCGGCGCCGAGATTGCGGGCTTCCGGAGTTCAGCGCTAAGGTAGAGGATAAGCATGGCAAAGATCAAAAAACGTATCGGACTCTCCCTGGGCGCAGACCTGTGTTGGCCGGTGTGCTACGAGGAAATACTCAAGACGCTGGACCTGAAGCTTCCCATCGGCGGCGATGAGATTAGCTTCGAGGTCGAGCGGGTCCTGATTCAGCCGTTTGCCCTAAACAAGGACAAGCAGTACGACTTGGTCATGGACCGCTTGGCGCACTGGTATCGCACGAGTCGCGAGTGGGTCAAAAAGATCATCGTTATGGATGAGACCTACGTGCTCAACAATCCGTGGACGTTCCAGTCTATGGAGAAGCAGACAAGCTACTGCGCGTTGAAACACTTGGGCTTTCCCGTGCCCGAAACCTGGCTCATCCCGCCCAAGGAATCGGCCGACAATGTCGACCTTGAGCGCACGCTGCAGAGCTACGCCAAGTTGTTTGACCTGGGCGAGATCGGCGCTGAGATCGGCTACCCCATGTACATGAAGCCCTACGACGGCGGTGCATGGAAGGGAGTCAGTCGCATCGACAATGCGGATCATTTGAATGAAGCCTACGACAATAGCGGTGAACTGATCATGCACCTGCAGAAGGCTGTGGATCCGCACGATATCTTTGTGCGCGCATTGGGAGTCGGCCCCCAGGTGCGGCCCATGAAATACGACCCAAGCGCTCCCCTGCACGATCGCTACGTCGTCGCCAAGGACCCGATCACGGGCGCGGATGCCGATCACATGCGCACAATGACATTGGTCATCAACGCGTTCTTCGGTTGGGATTTCAATTCCTGTGAAGCACTGCTGCAAAAGGGGACTTGGTACCCGATTGATTTTGCCAATGCGTGCCCCGACTCACAGGTGACATCCCTGCACTATCACTTCCCGTGGTTGTTGGGCGCTTTGATTCGCTGGTCCACCTTCTGCACGGCCACGGGCCGGCCCATGCGACTCAATCCCGATTGGGCCCCGTTCTACAAGGTCGCTCGCGAAAGAGACTCCTTCGCCGATCGCATGGAAGGCTACAGCGAAATCGTCGAGGCCCACTTCGACACGCAGCGTTTCGAAGAGTTTTGCGATGCTCATCTGGGGAATCTGGACGAAGTCATCGACGAGTTTTTCACCACTGACAAAGCCAAAGACGCCGTGCGCCAAAAAGTTCATGCGCTCTACCCCGAAAATGAGTGGGAAGAGTTCACTGACCTGTTCTGGGGCCGCATTCAAAAGTGGCGTTCGGATCAAGGCTCGGTAACGACCTAGTTACTTTGGCTCGCCACGCACCCGGCGAGCGCGACTGTCTATTGGGCCATGGGCAGCTTCGAGTTCTTGCTAAGCATACGAGAACGGAAAGGAATCCATGAAAAACCCGATCATCCTCATCGCGGCCGCTTGCGTCGCCGCTGTCTTAGCGTTCCTGTGGTACGAAAGCCTCAGCGAAGACGGAAAGGTTGTCGCGCAGCCCAGTGAGCTGCAAAGGCCGGATTCTGCCGAGGACGTCGAAACGGAACTCCAAGCGCCTTCAATTGGTAATCGCCAAGCGGAGTTCCCAGTTGAAGAAGCTGAGCCGGAGTCGCCGGTAGCCCCAAGTGCGGCGGAGCAAGTTGCGAATGCGACCAAAGGACAGGCGGACGCAGATATCTCGACCGAGATTCGAGGTCGAGTGCTGGGCTTGGACGGCGCGCCCATAGCGGGGCTGCGCTTGGTCCTGGAGAATTCCAAGGAAACGGAAACCATCAGCTCCGCCGACGGGAGTTTCCTATTGGCTGCGCAGCACGACACGCTTGAGCGATTGCTTGGTAGCGGTCATTCGACGGTCATTGCCTATGACCCTGAATGGGTGACGGTCATGGCTGGAAACCTGTTGCACGACCGACTGGAGGCAGAGCTGTTGGTTGTTGTGGCCGAGCGGATGGATTGCGCCGGACATGTGCTCGACGAGGGCGGGCAACCGCTGGAGGGTGCACTTTTATCGGTCCGGATTCGTGATGAGTACTTGTCCTCAATCCCCATTCCGTTGGATCACACCAGGACAGTGGATCCCCAAGCCAGGACTGCGGCGGATGGAAGCTTTCGGTTTGAAGCCATGCCCAAATTGCCGGGCGCGGCCCTGCGAACAGCTTCCGACGGATTTGAAACCGACTATCGCACCTTGGGTAATGAGGGGCAACTGAACTTGGAGATCGTCTTGCTTGCGGAGCGCGAGGACGAACAAATATTAATCGTGGGGATCGTGGTGCACCAAGACGGGAGGGCGGCCGAGGGCGCAACGGTTCGCCTGGCAAACGCCTCGACCAAAACAGACAAGTCGGGGTCGTTTCGATTGGAATACGGCTACGTCAATGATGAAGCCGCATTGGTGGCCGTTGAAAAAGGTTTGATGCCCGCGCATCACCCGCGCTTCGGGTCCTTGCTGCGGGAATCGGGCGGTCAAGTGGGCATGCAGCGCCTGGTGCTTGGAGCGGAGCCGCTCAGCATTTCCGGCAAGGTTTTGGATGCGCAGGGGAAACCCGTCAAGTGGATGAAAGTCGCGCCGCACAACCCAACGGCTGTCAGTCAAAACTCCTATCCCATTGTAACTTTGGAAGGCATGGTGCAGGGCAGCACTCAGCCCTCGCAATCCAAACGCGACGGGAGCTTTGAAATTGGCGGGCTGGAGGCGCGCGATTACGTCGTTCGCGCTTGGAACGCAAAGACCCTGTTGCAAATTACTTCCGATCCCGTGCCGGCCGGAACCGATGACCTGGTTCTGCGCATTCCAGAGGACGCTTTGTACGAGCGCATTGCCGGGGTGGTGCGCTCGCGGCGCGGCCTGCCGCTAGCCGATGTTCAAGTTACGGTGTCACTCGTCACAAGCCGTGGTGAAAGCGGCTCGTCTTGGATCAGTGGAAAAAGCGTCACGACCGATGAGCTCGGATTCTTCGAGATTGAGGGCGTACCCAAAACGCACGTTCACCTCACTTTCGGTGGCGACGGGATCCTGAACGCTTCATTCGAATTGGATGAATGGGGGGACGATGTGGAGGCCTTGAGCTTTGTGGTGTCGGAGCGTTGCCGCTTCCGGCTCGAGGGCGGTGATCCCCAATGGACTCACTTGCGAGTCTTGGATGCGACTGGAGCCGACATGATGGTGACGACCTTCAAGAGCCAAGGGAGCAGTTCGTCAACCAACGCAAGTATTACGGATGGCAATACGCACGTACTGGCCGTTGGCGAGGATGCTCGCACGGTCGTGTTGCACAACTCCGAAGGCGAGGCTCAGCGCGTTCCCGTTCAATTTTCGGCCTCAGAGATCAACCTATTGACCTTCTAGGGCTTGGGTCGAGAAAAGCCCTTTGAAGTCGTCATTGAAAAGAAATAGTGACGGGCCGTGGATCTGGCTGCCGGCTTGGCAAGGGTAGAACCGGATTGCTAGCGCCCGGGGGGTGTGGGGCTTAGATTGTCGGACCGGCAGTCAGTGTTATTGCCGAGCTCGCCCGCACCCTTACTTTTTTTGCCATGGGAACCAGCTACATCCGCCCGCTCAGCGTCGGCGAGATTCTCGATGGGGCCTTCTCCATCTACAAGCGCAATTTTTCGACCCTTATTGG
>JAJDES010000313.1 GCA_029259675.1 Planctomycetota bacterium | reverse complement strand
GCCTCCGCCGCCACGGCCGCTGGTTGCAAAGGCACCGGCGCCCGCATCACCCGATGCTGTGGATCCGGTTTGCTCGCGACTTGCGTCACCTCCCTTGCCACCCCCGCCGTTGCCCGTGGCTCCAGGCTGCGGGAATGTTGCCGTACCGACTCCGGCGACATCCAGCGCATTGCGACCGTTGATGCGCACAATTCCGTTGATGGTGACCGTACCCGTGACGTTGATGACGACTCGGCTGCTGCCATTGAATTCCAGTGTGCCGAATTCCTGAACAACTAGATTGCGAAGGTCGACCCGACCTCCCACAACGACCTGCTCCTGCGTGAAGTCCGCACTGGTGATCAGATCGTTATCCGTATTGATCACCATATTTTGACCGGCCGCGACAATCAGATCGAAGTTGTTGCCGGGGCCGCCCGTGCCGTCAAAATTGAAAGCCGGAGCCAACTGCCCGGAACCCCAATTGGCGCGCGGGTCCGCGAAGGCCGGTTTCGAATCTTCGAGCGAACTCGAGTTGACGTTGCCTTGGCTATCGAAGGCCGCCAGGGTGAACGGCTCCAAAATTTCGTCCGCAAGCGCTCCGGCTGTTCTGGTTTGAACCACAACCTGATTGTTGACATCGGCCAACAATTGGTCGACACCCGACAAGTCTCCGAATCCGGATCCCAGCACAACCCTGACGCGAACGCCCTGGGGCAAGACGCCGACCGGGCTGACCCTCAAGGTCGCACCGCTGGCGGTGCAGTTTTGGATGAGCTGAACTTCGGCCGGAAGCTTGCGCCAATCTCCGGCATTCAATGTCCGCTCAGCTTCGAGCCGGATACGGTTGGTATTGATGTTGGTCGCGCGCGGATCAACCGGTTGGTTGAAAATCAAAAAGAACGACAGCCGGCTTGCCTGGGAACTGTAAAGGTTTAGGGGTAGGCCCGAATCGAACTGGTCGAAGGGCGCCATGACGCTTCCGTCGCCCGTGCCGGGCTGGGAAAAGACTTGGCCGCTCGAGGTGAAGAATACGGGGTTGGCCGAATCTCCCCCAAGTTCGATATTTGTGGCCGGACCGGTCGGGTTGAGCGTCGTTCGAAACAAGAGGCTGGGCGGCCCCACGGTTTCGTCGCTAAACAAGTTCGGGGACGTTTGCGTCGGCGTCTTAAAGAAGAGCGTTCCAGGCGCATTCACCAGGGGCGAACCTGAGGTCGAGCGCAAGATGGTTGCGCTGGCTCCTCCACTGACATCCGTGATACGAATCACGTATGTATTTCCGCCCGGAAGCAGGCCGGCATCGGAGAGGTCGGCCAAGAGCGGACACCTGGGCTGATAGGAAATCGTCCTCTCATCCACCATCGTGTAGGAGCCGATCGAGGGCTGATTGATCTGGTTGCCCTGCTCGTCCGTCGTTCTCAACTCGACCGAGATACTGTTCTGATCCACCGTCGAAAAATCGACAGGCGCGCTGAACTTGAACAGGATCGGTTGATTGATGGAGCGCGAGGCTGCAGCCACGGCTGAGGTCGCAAAGTTCTCCACGGTGCTGACCGTGAAATTGGTGCCGGAGGATCCCGAGGAACCGCCCGAACAGGATGCGGCCCAGGCGCAAAGAGCTAGTGCCGCTAGGCGAGATGAAGCCATGGAAATCTTGTTTTGGACCCGATATGTCATTCGCTCGACTCCGAGGGTGGATTGCGAGCGGGGATGGCCGGCCGCGCAAATTTCGACGCCGAGGCGACGAAGCTTACGCAGCAGGGATGCTCGACTGCGTGCTCTATTCTTGGAAGGCAATGGCTAGGGTCGAGAGTTCGGGTTCAATACCCGGCACGACCGCCACGTTGGAAACAAAAGTGATTCGCGCTTGGATGAATTTCGCGCCGTCAATCTCGTGAATACTGGAGACCCACGTGTCTTCGATGTCCTCCGGTTCGGCAAACGGATCAATAGTGATTTTCGCAATGATGTCCTCGAACGTGTCGTCCGTCGGGTCATCGCAGGTATCCATGATGTCGATCACGCGAGTGCGCAGAGGATCGCCGTAGGCATCGTATTGGTTGGCGTTTTGGAAATCATCGCCTTCCACTTTAGTGGCGCCACGGAAAGCCAAGACGATGTTCGTGCCGTTGGGCAGGTTGTCCGGACTGGGCTCCAGCACGGGGTCGGCGTAATCGGGGTTCGCAAGTCCCGAATCAAACCAGATGGTGTGGGCGCGACTCACGCGCAGCACCAAGTCCAATTGGCCCAGGTAGACCGTGTTGTCATCGCCGGGCAGGGCTCCACCGATCGGAATCGGGTTGCCATTCTTGTTCACGGCCTGGGGGTTTGCATTCAAACTGCCCGAAGCAATGTTTTCGGCGTCGGGATCCTTGGATAGAGGAGCACCGGACTTGTTGAAGCCGCCCGTTGAGAAAACCCGGAAGGCGGGGAAGCGCTGGGTTGCCAAGGCGAAGGACGTGTCGAAGCCGTTGAGACCCACAGCTCCATCGTCCGGGAAGCACTTGAATTCCATCAGCAGCGGCAAGCCCAGGGAGCGCACCTCGCCCGGATCGTAGACGCTCGGTTTTGAGGTTTGGCAAACCAGGCCCACGGTGGCCAAAGCCTTGATATCAACCCCGAAACTTTGGGGCCCGCCACCACCCAGCAGCGTGGTGTCACGCCAGGTGAAGTAGTTGAAATCGGCTGGCTCCGTAGTGCGATTCAACGGATACGGCATCATCAAGGTGCCGGTAGCTGAAGTGAATGCCAATGAGGAATCCACCAAGTAGCCGCGGTTGCGCGGGTGAACCGTGGAGCTCACGTCCGCGGGGAAATAGTTGACCTTGAAGTTCTTCAACAAGCCCGAGTTTTCGAACTGCGCGTAGCCGCCGCCACCTGCCGTAATCGGGATCGGAAACTCGTCGGGAATCCGGCGCGAATGAGAGAGCGTCATCTCAAACAGGTCGAAGAAGTCCGCACTCACATCGCCACCGAAGGGTGCCCAGTTGATGCCCTCGATGTCGACATTGGCCGTCGTTTCATCGAGCACACTGAAACCGGCATCCGCGTAGCGGTAAACCGTCATCATGCGACTGCCCAGCGGCGCCAAGGGCGTAATGATCGGCGCCCCCGTGCTGGTCATGATGGAGTAAAGCGGGTTGGAAACGCGATCGATCACCACACTTTGGCGTGATGCGGAGCGAGGGCGCACGATGCCGCGCACGAAATCAAAGAAGACTTGCCCGCCACCTCGAATTTCGGGCTGCGGCATATCGGGCGTGCCGTTGCGATCCTCGTCGGCACTATTGAATCGCAAGACAACCCCGCCCGAATTCACAGCCGGCAAACTTTCGCTGACCGTAACGGCAATGTCTTCGCCCAAGGGGTTCTTGAGCCCGTTTCCGGCCAGATCCGTGACTCCCGTTGTGCCGCCGATCAGATTCAGGAAATAGCGTTCGTCCGTGGAGTCTCCATTGCTGGGATCGTGCGACAAGCGCTGCACCGGCTGATAGCTGAATTGGCGCAAGTCCGACGATGCCCCAACACTGCCGACCACGATGTTGGTCGGAAGCGGCAGGTCCCCTTCCCCGGCAACACGATTCAAGCGGTAGTTGTCGTGGGCCTGAACGGAGACCGGATCCATCGGCTCCGAAAAGCGCACGGTCATCACCGGCAAGTCGTCGAGGCCAGCAGCGGGCGCGGACCCGGGAGGCGGATTGAACTGGATGAAGCAAGAGTCGACGACGCCCGGGCCGGGCTCGTACGTGGACAAGTATTGCCCTTGGCTGGACGCTTCAAATTCGGCGGTAATCGCGGCGTAGGCATCCACATCCTGGGGATTGCCCAGGACCCGAACTCGAATGCCGGAAGCAATCCCGTTTTGCGGAGGCGCCGCCAACTCCGTCACGACGGCGAAGGCGCCCGGCACCTCGATCACATGATCCACCCGCGGAGTTTGCTGGCAGACCGGCGACT
>JAJDES010000312.1 GCA_029259675.1 Planctomycetota bacterium | reverse complement strand
TTGTAGCTGCTGTTTGCAGTAGACGGCGGACCGGCCGAAGCACTAACGTGTTCAGCTCAGTTGGAGATTGGACGCGCAATAGGGGCTCTTTCAGGGGACTTCTGAAGGGTTCTATGCGAAGTCAGCAAACCGAATTAAGGGTCCGAAGGCGACCTCATTAGAAAGTAACGAACGATGTGGAAAGCAATTATTAGTGCAGCAGTCATGACTTTGGCCGTCGGCTGCCAGACGAACGAAGACAAGCTTGTGCATGAACTCCAGGCCAGCGAATTGCCGGCCAAGTCCATGGCTGAAATGACCGAAGCCGAAATGATGGAGATAATGAAGGCGTCCGGCGAGCTAGGTGAAGAGCATGCGTACTTGGCGCAGATGGTTGGTGACTGGGATGTGAAAACGGAGATGAGCATGGGTCCCGGTACGGAGATGGTTCCCGGCGAAGCCACGGCAACCTTCCGCAAGGCACTCGGCGGGAAATTGATTGTTGAGTCCTTCCAAGGTGAATTTGAAGGCATGCCCTTCGAGGGAATGGCGTTGATGGGCTACAGCAATCTTGAAAAGCGTCATTTTTCAACCTGGTATGACTCAATGACCACCTGGGGCTTTCACTCCAGCGGACATCGGGATGATGCGGGATTGCTTCGCCTGAGCGGAACGAATAAGGACATGCTGACGCCGGGCGGTCGCCCTTACCGGTTGACTTCGGAAATGGTTGGCAACAACAAAATGCTTTTTGACATGTACGACACCGGCCCCGATGGCAAGGAGTTCAAGACTCTGCACATGGTCTACACCCGCAAGTAGGCGCACATAAGGATCCGTTAGGCCTGAGAAATAAGCCGAAGTTGCCGAGTGCAGCTTCGGCTTTTTTTGGGATTCGGAGCCACAGCCAAGCGGCTCGCATGCTTGGCGAATGCTTCCCGGTTGCCTCCCGATGAAGGCCTTACTCGCTGCTAGGTAGCTATTTCGTCAGCGCGTGACCAGCTCCGCTCGCAGCGCGTTGCTCCTCAAGGTCGAAGCTCGGTGCGTCCGCCATGATTTCTTCGTGATAGGCGCGCATTTGCTTGCGCAGATCCTGAAACACTTGCGGTTTGGATTGTTTCAAATCCACGGTTTCGAGTGGATCATCCGCCAAATTGTAGAGTTCGTAGTGACGGAAAGGTGCCGACTTGATGTGCGCAATGATCTTGCGATTCGCCGGCACGGGGTCAATCGCCGCCAGTAGCTTCCAGTCTCCTGCGCGCATGGCGAACTGCGGCAAGCTGCGTGACGACCACAGGGCCCAATAAAGCGGGCTGATTCTTTCGAGCGGCATTCCATCCAAGGCCGGCACAAAGCTGACTCCGTCAAGTGTCAACGGGCTCGGTAGCGCCACGCCCGCCAAGTCACAAAGACTGGGCATAACATCGGCAAAGTGTAGTGGCTCGGGAACCGTGCTGGGCACTTTCCAAGTCTTCGGCCACTGCAACACGGCCGGTATGCGAATGCCGCCCTCATAGAGGTGGCCCTTCGCACCGAACAAGGCGCCGGGGCTACCGAAGGATTCGGGCAGGCGGTGTTCCGGCCCGTTATCGCTTGCAAACAAAATGATTGTGTTCTCGCGCAATCCCTCTCGCTCAAGGCCTGCCAGTAGACTGCCGAAAGCCGAGTCCATTTGACTGATGGCACCGAAATACAGCGCGGGGTCGCCCGAGCGCGCGCGTTTGTTTTCGGGCATGCGACCCGTGGGGAGTTGAAGTGCGGCCTGACGAGAATCGTCTTGGTAGGAGCGCACAAACTCATCCGGCGCGTAGTCGCCGACGGGATCGTGAGTCTCGTACAGAGCCAACAGGCCAAAAAACGGTTTGTTGCTTGTCTCGCGCTTTCCGAGCCAGTCTTGAAAATCGCCCACAAGCTCCGTTGCCGTCGCGTTCTTGTGAACGGATTGCGCGAAACCGTGTTGTTGCGGCCCGTGCTCCGGATTGCCGCGTGTCAAATGCCACTTACCGGCGTGAAATGTGTCGTAGCCCTCGGCCAGGAGTACCTCGGCCAAAGTCGTTTCCGATTCGGGCAGGGTCATCTCGCGCGTATCGTTGCGAATGTAGCTGAACACTCCGGCTCGATAGGCGGCTCGACCCGTCAGCAAGCTGGCGCGAGATGGTGAGCAGTTGGGACCGCCGGCATAAAATTGCTCAAAGCGAATGCCCTCGCGCGCAAACTTATCGAGATTCGGCGTGCGCACGATGGGATGCCCCATAAAGCCCAAATCGCCGTACCCGACATCGTCCACTAAGACAATGAGTACGTTGGGTCGCGGCTCTTCCCCCTGCCCTCGGGCGCAGGACAAGTGGGGTATCGCAAAAAGGACCCATAGCCACCCCAAGCGCAACCCCCGGCCAAGTCCGATAGCACTTGGGGGCGATGTTCGTTGGAAAGACATGGATAACGAGTGGGAAGCGACTCGCGAGCTGAACTGTACTCTTTTAGTTGGACTTGAGCAGTCGGTTGAAAAGCACGGAGACATCGCTTGAACCAAAGTTTGCAACTGCAACGTCAAGCGTGCCGTCATTGTCAAAATCGGATACAGCTAGGGCCCGAGACTTCATTCCCGACAAATAGGTTTGGTGCAACCCAAAGCTGCCGTCACCGGTTCCCAGGGCAATGGTCACATTGCCGGCTGTTACGAGGGGTTCAGCATCATTGGGCCCATAGTTCACGGCGATTAGGTCCAAAAATGAATCTCCATTCAAATCTGCAATCTCCAATTTGATTGGCTTTGCTCCGATACTGTAGCTGCTGGGTTCGGCATACGAGGCGTTTCCAGTTCCAATTAGCACATACGCCGCTCCATAACTACTGCTGGCTATCGCGATGTCTTGATATCCGTCAGCATTGAGATCTGCGATTGCCAGCGAGTCGGCGCCATCCGGCAATGGGATATGCGTCGGTACGCTGAAGCTACCGGCGCCATGGCCAAAGAACAAGGTGGTGTCACTGCTGTAGGAATTGGCGCTGGCCAAGTCCAGTGCTCCATCGTTATTCAGATCGGCAGCGGCAATATCAACCGGGCGAGCGGCCTGACCATTGTTCACGGAATAATGTTGTGCCGTTCCGAAAGTGCCGTCGCCGACTCCAATCAACACGGAGATGTCGTGGGAATTGAGATTGACCGTGGCTAAATCCTGAACTCCATTGCCACTTAGATCCGCCGTTAGCAATTCAACGGGTGTTATTGCTACTGGATAGGGCGCGGGTGACCCGAATAGTCCGGTCCCATCGCCGAGCAGGACCGAGACATCGTTTGAGCTATCGTTGGCGGAAGCCACGTCGAGCGTGCCATCCGAATTAAAATCGGCAAGGGCCACTCCAGAAGGTCCTTCACCCACAAGGAAGCCCTGCGGAGCTCCGAATGATCCATCGCCCAATCCCAAGAAAACGTACGCCTCATCGGGTTGCGTTATTGAGGCATGCGTACTGCCCGTAACAAGGTCTTCGATCCCATCAGAATTCAAGTCACCGGCAACGATAGAAATGGGCCTGGATGCCGGATACCTGTCCGGCACCTCAAAGTCGGTATCCCCGGTTCCGAGTAGGACGGAAACTCCACCACGGGGATGGGAAGAAAACCCATTGAAGACTTGGTTCAAAACGGCCAGGTCCTCATATCCGTCGGCATTGAAATCCGAAGTGGCTAAGAATTTGGGAGCATCGCCTGCCAGGAAGTACTTGATTGGTTCAAAGCTACCATCGCCGACTCCCTTGAGAACCCCAACCATGTCCGTTTTCTCATTGGCAACAATCAACTCGGGAAAACCATCTTGGTTCAAATCCGATGAGACAATGTTCACAACCCGGTCCTCTGCAAAGTACAGCGTTGGCGATTCGAAACTACCGTCGCCCATGCCGATTAGGACTGTGACGTGATCGGACAACTCATGGGAAATTGCTAAGTCCAAGTCGCCATCATTGTCAAAGTCTGATGTGGTTATGGACTTGCTGCCTAAGCCCTCTAAGGGGATCTGGGCATCAGAAGCAAAGCTTCCGTCCCCCTGGCCGCCGAAGAGATAAAGCATGGAATCGCTACCAGTCGCCGCTAGATCCTGATTTCCGTCTTGATCGAAATCTCCGGCGACGAGGGACCCGAGAAACCCGGTAAACGGGGGTGGTGGGAAGTTTGAGTTTGCGAAGCTTCCGTCACCTGCCCCCAGGAAAATCGAAATCTCGTTGTCGAAAGGAGATGTCAATCGTGTGATCGCGATATCCGCAAAGCTGTCATTGTCAAAGTCGGCAATGCACAGATGTGTCGGAGCCTCGCTGACAGGCAAGCGAGGCATGCTCATCAATCCCCCGTTGCCGTTGCCTAGAAAGATAGACAGGTCATCATCGTCTTGATTGACGACAACGAGGTCGGGAAAAGAATCATTGTTCAAATCGGGAGTTGCAATAGCGACGGGGTTGTTTCCAACCGGCTTGCGCAATTCAGTCGAAAAGGTTCCCGCTCCTGCGCCAAGTAAAAGCGAAACGTCATTTGAATCGGAGTTGGCTGTGAACAGGTCCAATTCGCCGTCCATGTTGACATCGGTGACTGCGAGGCTGACTGGTAGACGGCCAACGCCATATTTGGCGCTCGGGAAAAAGGATCCGCGAGGCGTACCGAATTGAATTCTCAGGGCGTTGCTAAGGGAAAGGTCACCTAGGGCCCCCGCATCAAATACGCCGGCCTGAAAGAAAACGCCAAGCCCGCAAAATGAACTGTCCACGGCGCCCTGTGCCAACAGAAGTGGAGATTGACCATCGGAACCCAACCCGAAGGCCTTGGTGAAAACAGGCAGCCCCAACTCGAAAGTTCCACCAAGCTGCGGCAGAAAAGTCGGTGTGTTCGTGGCGCTATAAAACAGGATCCCGATCGTGCTGGGAAGTGCATCACGGACCTGTAGCGACATCGGGCCCCCAAGAACCGGCAGGCCGACGGTCCTCACTTGCGGAACTCCGGTGGTGCCCATGGTGCCTTCACCGATAACGGTCAATTGAGGTCCTGAAGTGCAAGGTAACTGCGCTGAATCAATCGAAGTCAAGCTCAAGAATGAAAGCGCAACGAAGCAACTCAGTTGTTGGAGTCGTGACATAGCTAATGCTGTGAGGTCCAATTCGAATTGGGCGCGGTTTTCTTCGATTCGTTGCAAAGGACCGAGAGTCAATCATCGCAACGCGAGTGCAATGCTAGCATTGGCATCTTGATTCTGGTGACCTTGAACGTGAACTCAAGGCAGGCCAGCACAAGCGGGTGTTCGAAAGTGAACAGAGGATTTGCTTACGCTATTCGAAGTGCTTCGCTCGGCCTGTGTGGAGCTTCGGTGGAAGCGGTTCAGCAACTAGCTAGAAGGCTTGCAGGCAGCTCATCCGTGAATTGTTGGTTCAGAATGATTTTTGTCAGCAAAATCGAGCAGAAAGATTGCGCTCTTGATGTTCGCTTCGCGCGAGGTACTTGGCGAGGTGTCGCCGTAGAAGCGCACCGCTTGAGTGGTTTTGATCAAGCAATTGCATTTGCTCCGACAGAGTTCGCGCAATCTTTCTCCAACGGCCGAGCGGAGAGTTGAGCCTCGCTCAGTTCAGCAAGCGCTGAGCCAATGCGCTTTCGCGGTGACGTTGCTCTTCATTTTCAACGGCCATGCGCAACGCTCGCTCGGAACCGACGAGCACAACCAATTGTTTGGCGCGCGTGACGGCGGTGTAGAGCAGGTGGCGCTGCAGCATTAGGTAGTGCTGCGTAACTAAGGGGATTACAACGGCCGGGTACTCGCCGCCTTGGGAGCGATGCACCGTGATGGCGAAGGCGGGACGCAAGTCGTTGAACTCGCCCGGAGCGTAGTGCACTTCGCGATCGGGGTAAGCGACGAGAATGTCGCTGCCGTCCGCTTCGATGCGCAGGATGCGACCCATGTCGCCGTTGTACACCTGCTTCTCGTAATCGTTGCGCGTGTGAATGACTCGATCGCCCGTGCGCCAAATGCGATCGCCGCGCCGCGCCTCAAAGCCGCCGCTTCCAAGCGCTTCCCGCAAATGCTTGTTCAGGGCGTCAACACCGGCGGGACCGCGGTACATGGGAGAGAGAACTTGCACATCATTGACCCAATCGAGGCCGAAGCGTTCGGGGATGCGCTGCGACACGACTTCGACCAGGCGTTCGGCCGTTTTGCGATCGTCATCGGCGGGGAAGAAATAGAAGTCGGCCAGGGGCGTGCCCGGGTCTGGAAAGATGGGCATCTCGCCGGTCAGGATGCGGTGCGCGTTCTGAATGATGCCGCTATGGGCGGCTTGGCGATAAATCTCGGTTAGGCGCCAACTGGGTACGCAGCCTGAATCGAGCAAATCGCTCAATACATTGCCGGGCCCGACTGCGGGCAGTTGATCGGGGTCGCCGACGAGTATCAATCGCGTGGGGGCCTGGACCGCCTTTAGCAAGTGGTGCGCGAGCACCAAGTCGATCATGGAGAGCTCGTCCACGACAATCAGATCGGCTTCGAGCGGCATGGCGGCGTCGTGCATGAATCCGCCCTTTTCGTGTTCGAAGCCGAGCATGCGGTGAATCGTGCTGGCCTCGCGGTCCGTCGCCTCGGCCAGGCGCTTGGCGGCGCGGCCGGTGGG